>JAYELD010000116.1 GCA_034717215.1 Caldisericota bacterium | reverse complement strand
TGATGGATGCAGGTTATTATTATTGGGATGTAAATTCTGATGCTCCTTTTGGGCATTCTATGGGGTCACGGCTTAGTGTATTCAGCGAAGCAGGTATATTTTTGTCAAAAAAAGAATCTCCCAAAGATGTAGATGGAAGACTTGTGAATCCAATTGACGCAACTCTTGATGAGAACGGAAATGTCTGGGTTGTAAATTATGGTGGATTTGCAACAAGTGAGCTGGTGCAATTTTCTCCTTCAGGGTCATTGGTGCGACGTATTGACAAACTGAAAGGAGATGCGTTTCCTCCTGCATACAGCATACTATCGGATAAGGCAGGTAATATTTTCGTAGGCTTGTATGGAGGGATTGCAATTTATGGCAGTAATGGCAGCGTAAAGAATGTTTTATATGATGATCGACTTGGTAAGGTTGGAAAAATCATAAAGGGAATTGACGACTATTTTTATGCAACTTTGTTTGACAAAAACAGTGTGGTAAAGTTTGATTATCTTGGTAATATCATTCAGATCCGTTCTGTTTGCAAATTTCCTTCAGGGATAACACAGGACAGCAATGGCAATTACTATATTGCCTCAATCTATGATAACAAAATTCATTGTTTCGATAATACATTTACAGAGCAACGTACTATTGGAGAGGGCGGCGGTAGAGGAACAATGCAATTTTATATACCTGAGGATGTAGCAACAGATAAAGCCGGGAATTTAGTAGTTGCTGATACGGAGAATGGGAGAATATCGGTTTTTAGTACAAAGGGAGACCTTTTATATCAAAGTGAGAGAATATTTTATGAAATAACATCTATCGAGGTAGAAAATGGCACTTTTCTTGTGACAGATTGTTTTCATAATATTATACGTGTTCTTTTCGAGGACATAAGCAGCTTACCCTATGATGCTTATTTTTCAGCACATCCTGAAGCAGTGATAACGCGTCCCGGAGAGAAAATAAATATTACCATGAGCGTTATGAATGTGGGTTCTAATGGTGATGGCTATAATATTTCGGTAAAGGAAGCACCGGAAGATTGGGATATAAGCGTGGCTAATGATTCCTTCTTTTTGGCTGCTAATGAATCAAAACAAATAAACCTTACTGTTATGGTACCTGTTACAGCAAAGGATGGGGATAGTGCAAACATCACATTGAAATTGATGTCTTCTCATAATTTAACTAGATCAGTCGTTGTTACGGTAATGATATCTACGCATCTTCCTGCTAAATTATCTATTGGCAATGGTGATGCAATGAAGGGTGAAACGGCTACTATCCCGATAGATATAACAGGGGTAGAAAATATGAGGGGATTGTCTTTTGTTATTACGTATAATGGCAATAATATTTCTATTGTCAATGTAGAGAAAGGTGCGTTATTTAAGGAGGGGTTAATTGTTCATAAAGTTAGCAGTGGAAAAATTCTTGTTGCTGTTTCTACAAAAGGTAAAACTGCTGTTTCTGGAAGCGGTAATGTAGCTTTTGTTACTGTAAAGTGTAAAAAAATTTCTGTAAATACTCTTCAACTGCAAAATGTAATTGTGGAGAATGTTTTGAATGAACGTTTAGAAATTTTGATTGAAAAAGGCATCTTTACGGTAAAGCCTTATCTGCATCTTAATTTTACAGATGGAATTACTGTTTCAAATTCGACTTTTTCTTTCACAGGCAAGGTATCACCAGGGTCTTATCTAACAATTAATGGCAAAAAAATAAATGTAAAAACGGATGGAACTTTTGATGCAACTGTTTTGCTGCTTGCTCAACAAAATATAATTACTGCAGTTGCAGTTTACGAAGGAGGAGAGGAAACTACAATTACAAAAATCGTTTTCTTAAAAGGAAAGCTGAATATAGTTATAAAATTGAAGATAGGCAATCCATATATGCTGGTAAATGGGGTTGAGCAAGAAATAGATCCGGGGAGAGGCACAATTCCTGTGATTGTGCATGGCTGGGATAGAACCGTTGTGCCGATACGTGCAATTGTAGAAGCTCTGGGTGGTACGGTTCAATGGGATGATAAAGAAAGAAAGGTTACTGTTCAACTTGACACTATTTTTATATATCTCTGGATTGATAGTCCGAAAGCATCGGTGAATGGTGTCCCTGTATGGATAGATGTGAATAACCACAATGTATCTCCCATTATTGTGAATGATAGAACATTTGTTCCTATTCGATTTGTTGCAGAGAATCTGGGATGTATAGTTGATTGGGATGGGACTACAAGAACTGTAACAATTACTTACAGATGAATAATCTAACCGATAATCATTCCCTTTTTACAGATAAAACAAGGCAACTTGGTCCCCCTGTTCCTTTTATAAATTCGGACAAATCTATTGAGTGAACAATAAAACCATTTTCTTGAAGTGTTCTGATAAGTGGTGTGTTGGATACTTCTGCTATTACTTCGTTTTTTCCAAGATTAATAACATTACCACTGATAAATGTATTGCAGGGGATTTCTATTTCCTTAAAATCTTTAAAGAAGTCATCTGGAAATACCTGTTTGCAATGAACGATGCAGTTGTTATCTAACGCGGTCATTGCTCCACCGATGTGTAAGAATGGCAAAGGTACGTTGGCTATTCGTGTTTCATATCCCATATTTGACAGGATATGGCTAATTGCTGTTGTTCCTTCCTTGTTTGTTCTTGATGAGTGCCCAATAAATGCAATTTTTCCTGCCAATACTACATCACCACCTTCCGCAGTAGCAGGTTCTTTAAGAGATGCAATAAGCGGGATATTTAGAGATTTCAATGTTTTTGAAATCCATTGTTCTTCTTCTCTCCTGCTAATTAATCCCATTCTCAATTTAATGTATCCATTTGATGTGCAAATTGCTGTGTCCTTTACAAATATCGAGTTTGGATGTCCTTTTAATTCTTTGACATCAATAATATGGCATCCAAAATTTTGCATTGTTTTCTTTAATTCATTATGTTGTTTTATTGCTTTATTTTTATCTGGCAACGACGTTATATTATGTCTACGGAGGTTTTTAACATGAAAGTATTCATGAATTGGGGTTGAAACAATAGCCTCAGTTAGTTTGTTTTCTTTATTTTTAGCCATAAAGTTTTTATCCTCTTTAAACTTTTATCTATTATATGTATATTTTTTATTTTTATAAAATATACCGATTAGTTAATTTAATTTCTTCAAAATTATTTAGTATTTAATTATGAAATCTTGATTATTCTAAAGAAAAAGATAATATGATATTTATAACTTGGATATGCGTAATATTTTGATAAGTATTATGATATGAGGGATTTGGAGGAGGGATAAAAAATGAAAAATGCACCAAAAATTACTGGTTTAGCGTTTACTTTTGATGATATTTTAATTGTTCCCCTGTATTCTGCTGTATTACCTCAAGATGTGGATACATGTACGAAGTTAACAAGAAATATTGATTTGAAAATTCCTTTTATTTCTGCTCCTATGGACACAGTAACTGAAAGCAAGATGGCTATAGAAATGGCAAGACTTGGCGGGGTTGGAGTTATACACAGAAATATGAAAAAAGAGGAAGAGGCGCTTCAAATAAAAAAAGTGAAAAAAGCGAAAGCTACTAAAAATTGTGTACTTGGCAAAGATGATAGATTACTTGTCGGTGGCGCAGTAGGAGTTGCTGACGGGGAAATTAGCAGAGTAAAGTACTTGGTAGAGGTTGGATGCGATTTTGTTGTTATAGATACTTCTCATGGCCACTCACAACGAGTTGGGGATTTTGTTAAGCGTGTAAAGGATAAATTTCCTGATACAGATGTAATTGCAGGAAATGTTGCAACTGAAGAAGGTGCTTTTTTTCTGATTAAGGCAGGGAGTGATGCCGTCAAAGTGGGAATTGGTCCGGGATCAATATGTACTACTCGTACAATTTCTGGCGCTGGGGTTCCACAGGCTTCTGCTATTATGAATGTTCGTTTGGCATGCCAGGAGAAAGGCATTCCCATGATAGCTGATGGAGGTATAAAAACTTCCGGGGATATTGTTAAAGCTATTGGACTGGGAGCAAATTCTGTCATGATGGGAAACATTTTTGCGGGTTGTGATGAAAGTTCGTCAAAACTAGTGGAAAAAGAAGGAGTGAAATATAAATATTTTAGAGGAATGGGATCTATTTCTGCATTAAAAAAGGGAAGTGGCGATAGGTATGGCGGAGGTGCGGGGGTTAAAATGGTTGCTGAAGGAATTGAAGCTTTAACGTTGTATACTGGTGCTCTTAAGGATGTTATGTTCAAATTAGTGTGGGGGCTTCGTTCCGGTATGGGATATGTAGGAGCGAAAAATATTGAAGAACTGAGAGAGAAAGCAAAATTTTACCAAATTACTGGAATGGGTCTTAGGGAGAGCCGAGCGCATGATGTTAAAGAACTTTAACAAAAACATTGTAATAATTGATTTTGGCTCACAATATACGCATCTTATAACGAAAAAGGTGCGAGGGCTCGGAGTTTATTCTGAGATTGTTTCGCCTGAAACTAAGATTGATGAGATTGTTTCTTTAAAACCAAAAGGAATAATATTATCCGGTGGTCCTTGCAGCGTCTATGAAAAAGATGCTCTTTTTCCTAACAAAGAAATTTTTAAGCTAGGTATTCCCGTGCTTGGTATATGTTACGGTTTTCAGCTTATTGTTAAAATGCTTGGTGGAAGAATTGCGAGGGGTACACTTGGAGAATTTGGAAGAAATGAGATAAAAGTTGTTAAAAAATCTCTTTTATTTGATTCTATCCCCAAAAGAAGTATTATGTGGATGAGCCATAATGATTATGTCGATAAAATGCCAGCCGGGTTTAATATTACTTCGATAAGTGAAAACGGCCTTATTGCATCAATTGAGGAAGATAATATTTTTGGCTTACAGTTTCACCCGGAAGTTAACCATAGTGAATTTGGTAAAGAGATAATTTCCAATTTTTTGTTTAAAATATGTAAGGTTTCTCCTTCCTGGAGTATCTCTGATTTTGCAGTTGCTAAAATCAATGAAATTCGAGAAACTGCAAAAGAGAGCAAGGTTATATCAGGGCTTAGTGGTGGAGTGGATTCATCTGTAGCAACTATTCTTGCCTCAAAGGCGCTTGGTAAAAATTTGATTCCTGTTTTTGTTGATACTGGCCTTTTGAGAAAAAACGAAGCCATTGAACTTCTTGATGTTTTTCGCAGAGACTTGCGGCTTAAAGTGCTGTTTGTAGATGCAAAGAAACAGTTTCTTGATAATTTAAAAGGTGTTTCTTTGCCAGAGAAAAAAAGAAAAATAATAGGACGGGAATTTATAAAAGTATTTGAGAAAGTTGCTAAAGATGAGGGGGATATCAAGTATCTTGTTCAGGGTACGCTTTATCCGGATGTTATTGAGTCGAAAAAAGGAGGGAAATATTCCGCAAAAATTAAGTCACATCATAATGTTGGAGGCCTTCCAAAGAATATGAAGTTTGTTCTTATTGAGCCGCTTAGAGAATTGTTTAAAGATGAAGTGCGTGTGCTCGGAAAAGAGCTAGGTATCCCAGAGAAAATTTTAGCACGCCATCCGTTTCCGGGACCCGGACTTGCTATTAGAATTATTGGAAAAATTACCGAAGAGAGATTAAACACTTTGCGAGAAGCGGACTATATATTTTTAGAAGAACTGAGCAAGGCGGGTTTATATGATAAAGTATGGCAGGCCTTTTGTGTTTTTCTTCCGGTGAAAACAGTCGGTGTTATGGGTGATAAAAGAACATACGATTCAGTGATTGTTATAAGAATTGTCCAAAGTAGTGATGGGATGACGGCTGATTGGGCTAAGGTCCCATTTGATTTTCTGAAAAAGGTATCATCTCGTATTATCAATGAAGTGACAAGCGTGAACAGAGTTACTTATGATATTAGCTCGAAACCCCCAGCTACTATTGAATGGGAGTAGTATGCATTTGGGTTAATTTTTTAAATTGACCTGAGTTTTGGAAAAATATTGGTTTGATACTGTACACAAATTTTTTAAGGAGGATATATGGCACGCTACATTCTGGTTATTGATGAGGGAACAACGAGCACGAGGACAATAATTTTTGATGAAAAAATTAGAGAGGTTTCATCATCTCAAAAGAAGTTTAATCAGTATTTTCCAAAGCATGGATGGGTAGAACAGGATGCTGAAGAAATATTTGAAAAAGTATTAAAATCGATCAAAGAGGCTTTACAAAAAGGGAAAATAGATTCAAAAGACATTTTAGCGATTGGAATAACCAACCAACGTGAAACAGTTGTGCCGTTTGATAGAGATAGTGGAAAACCTTTGCATAACGCTATTGTATGGCAATGTAGAAGGACTACACAGCTATCTGAAGCTTTGAAAGAACAAGGAACGGAAAAGGTTATTCATGAGAAAACAGGGTTATTTCTTGATCCATATTTTTCCGGAACAAAAATCCGTTGGTTGCTGGAAAATGTCCTTGAGGTAAACAATAAAAAAACATTGTTTGGTACAATTGATGCATTTCTTGTATACAAATTGTCCGGAGGCAAATTTTTTAAAACGGATGTAACAAATGCTTCAAGAACTTTGCTTTTTAATATAAATAACTTGCAGTACGATAAGGAGCTTTTACATCTTTTCAAAGTTAACGAAGAGATGCTTCCGGAAGTGGTAGAGAGTGCAGATATTTTTGGTACAACATCTGGCATCGATGTTCTTCCAGATGGAATCCCTATTACAGGCGTTATGGGAGATCAGCAGGCTGCACTTTTCGGTCAGGGAGGAGTTAAAAAAGGTATTGCTACGAATACTTACGGGACTGGTAGTTTTTTGCTTTTAAATACTGGTGATAAGCCACAATTTTTTGACAAAGGGATTCTTACCACTATTGCATCGAAAATTAAAGGCAAAACTCAATATGCCATAGAAGGCAGTATATTTATTGTTGGGGCTTTAATAGATTGGTTGTTGGACATTGGCTTGTTAAAAAGTTTTGATGAACTAAACGATATTTTGTCAAACGGTATCGAACCAGATATATATTTTGTCCCTGCTTTTACGGGATTGGGTGCGCCTCATTGGGACCCATATGCAAGAGGTGGGATATTTGGTTTAACCAGAGGAACTAAAAGAGAAGATATAGTGAAGGGGGCAATTTATTCTATTACTCTGCAGGTAGAAGAGCTATTAAGATTTATAAAAGGAAAATGCCCGGAGATATCTGAGATGCGGGTAGACGGAGGCGTAGCAAAAAATGATTATATTATGCAGCTTCAATCGGATATGTCTCACATTAAAATAATGAGGCCTGTATGTAAAGAATCTACTGCAAAAGGGGCTGCTTTGTTAGCAGCTATCGGGGCTGGTGTTTTGCAGGAAGAAGAAATTGAAAATTGTTTTGCTGTAGAAAAGGTATTTAATCCTTTATGGAATAATATAAAACGAGAAGTGGCTTATGAAAAATATCTAAAAGCTGTCGAGCGTGTTAAAAATTGGGAAAAATAAGGAGGCAAGTATGGAATTATTAAAAGGGGCTGAACCATTTTCTTTTAAAAGCGATTCTGATGTAGGTGTTTTGATATTACAAGGTTTTACAGGAACTACAGGTAGTGTTATCTATCCCGCAAAATACCTTGCAGATAAGGCTGGTTTTAATGTTGAAGGTCCTCGTCTTGCTGGGCACGGAACTAGATGG
>JAYELD010000115.1 GCA_034717215.1 Caldisericota bacterium | reverse complement strand
CCCTGGGTATGTGAAATAGATAAAGAGGTTTAGTATATTTAGTTTTAAGATATTACCTTTTTAATTTTCTTAAAGGACTTCACTGTATTTTTATTATTTCTTCTTTTATTCATACAGTATTCATCTGCTAATAACTTTATTTTTTCTCACCTATTTTTGGACGTTCTTCTCTTATATTTTTTATGAATGATACAATCTCATGACTTATCTCGATCTTTCTTATTTTTTAAGTCTTGTTAGCTTAGGTATCAAACTTTCGGTTCCCCTTTTAACATTTTACTCTTTACATCCAGTCTTAGTTTATATATGTATACCTATCATTTTCTCTTAGATCCTTCTTTAATGTTCTTGTATATCTTTAATTTCTGTATAATATATTTAAAACAGTTTTACATGTTTTAGAGCTTATTCAATGGATTGAATAAGTGACGCAATGTGGTATAATTTTTTTAAACAGAAATGAGGAGGAAAGATGAAGATAGCCATAGGTTCTGACCATGCTGGGTTTCAATTAAAAGACGAATTAAAGGTATTTTTGCAAGAAAAAGGCATCGATGTGAAGGATTTTGGTACATATTCAGAAGAAAGTGTTGACTATCCTGATTATGCAATACCTTTAGCTGAGAGTGTTGCGAGGGGTGAAGAAAAGTTTGGAATTTTAATCTGTGGCACAGGTATTGGGATGGCAATTGCTGCAAATAAAGTAAAAGGTATTCGTGCAAGTCTTTGTGGCAGTGAGTATTCTGCTCGCTGTGCAAGGGAGCATAATGATGCGAATGTGCTTTGCCTGGCGGGAAGAGTTTTAAAAGAAGGACTTGCTAAAGAAATTGTAAATATCTGGCTTAATACTTCCTTTTTGGGTGGCAGGCATAAGCAAAGGATCGACAAAATAACAAATTATGAGAAAAAATAAGGATGTAGCAATTGATGGAGATGCAGGAAGTGGAAAATCTACCGTGGGAAGGCTCCTTGCAGATAGAATACAATTTGAATTCATCGATAGTGGGCTTCTTTATAGAGTTTTTGCATACACAGTTTTAAAAAAATGTGCAGGCGAAAGCGACAGGGAAGAATGGGTGGATGTCATACAAAACATCGAGTTCGATTTAAAGGAAAGAGTTATATATATCGACTGGAGGGATGTTAATGAGACAGAATTACGTAAAAAAGAAGTAGACGATCTTGTCTCGCCCGTATCTACGGTAAAAGAAATTAGAGAAATAGCAACAGAGAAATTGAGAAAAATTGCAGATTCAAAGAACGTTGTTATGGTAGGAAGAGATATAGGCTCTGTTGTGCTAAAAAATGCGTTTCTTAAAATTTATCTTACTGCTCCTATTGAGGTTCGTGCAAAAAGACGACATAAAGAACTTCTTGAAAAGAGAGTAAATATCACATTTGAGGAAGTTCTTGATAATTTAAAAAATAGAGATGTAATGGATTCTAATCGTGATATTTCTCCGCTTACAATTCCTCATGATGCTTATGTAATTGACACAAATTATCTTTCCCCTAAGAAAGTTGTTGATAAAATTATTCAATTTTTTAAAGGAAGGGAATATGTTTTATAAAACACTTCATATTTTTTGCAAATTATTTTTCAGACTCTTCTTTCATTTAGATGTTTATGGGGTAGAGAATGTCCCCCCAAAAAGGGGAGTAATTGTTACTCCAAATCACAGAAGCTTTTTGGATATTCCTGTTACAAGTGTTGCATTGCCAAGAAGAATGTATTCACTGGGGAAAAAAGAGGTTATTTCAGGAAGTAGGTTGGGATGGTTATATCAAATATTAGGGGGAATATCTCTCGATATAGACGGGACAGACTTGAAGGGCTTGAGAAATGCCATAGATGTGCTTAAACAAGGTAATCCTCTTCTTGTATTTCCGGAAGGTACGCGTTCTTTAACGCGAGAAGTTGGTCCCGTTAAGAAAGGAGTAGTTTTCCTTTCTTTTAAAGCAGGTGTGCCTATTGTGCCTGTAGGCATTGCAGGAACTGGTGAAGCATTGCATAAAACTTCAAAAAGGATAAAACTTTCACACCTGGTGGTTGTATTTGGAAAACCCATTAAACTGTGGGAGTTATTTGACTCAAAGAATAATTCTTTTTATGAAAGATCAACTGAATATCTTAGAAAAGAGATAAAGAAATGCGTGAAGTTAACAGAAGAAAAATTATAATTGCAAAAAATATTGGGTTTTGTTCTGGAGTTGAGCGGGCAGTAAAGCTTGCCGAAGAATCTCTCTCTCAGTGTAAAAAAATTTATACGCTTGATGCCTTATTGCATAACGAAAAGGAGATACGCAGACTGAAGAAGAGCGGTATTTCTAATTTAACTAGCTTAAAGCATAGAGGAAAAGTAGTGCTTCTTCCTGCTCATGGTTCTACTGTTATAGAACGAAAAAAAGCTGACGAGAATTTTGAAAAAGTGATTGATACGGTCTGCCCTTTTGTGTTAAGGACGGTACAGATTATTGAGAAACTTAAAAAAGAGAATTATAAGATAGCGATTGTAGGGGATAGAGGACATCGCGAGGTGAAAGTGCTTTCAGATGCTGCTTCTTGCAATCTTCTTGGTGTATTTCAGGACAGGGATGAAATAAAGGAAGAATTAAGGACATCAAAAATAGGCGTGTTAGCGCAATCTACTATAGACCAAGATACTTTTTTTTCTATCGCCAGTGAATTAATGACAATCGCAGATGAGCTAAGACTTTTTAATACAGTATGCAGGGAGACATTGAGGCGTCAGACGGAGGCAAAAGCGATTGCAAAAAAAGCTGATTGCATAATTGTGATTGGAGATAAGACAAGCGCAAATTCATGTAAATTATTCCAGATGGTAAAGGAGATCAATAAACATTCATATTTTATTCAAACTGAAGATGATTTAGCAATCATTCCTTTTAAAAGTTTCAACATTATAGGGATTGTATCTGGTACGTCTACTCCCTATTGGCTCATTGAGAAAGTAGTAAGGAGGATTGGGAAATGAAAATATCTGTTATTGGGGCAGGTGCGTGGGGTACGACTATTGCAGAACTTTTAGGAGAAAAAGGTTTTGATGTGGCACTATGGATACACAGTAAAAAGACTCTTAACGCAATTCAAGAATGGAACGAAAATATTTATTACTTGAAAAGGGTAAAGCTTCATTCTATTGCTAAATATACGATAGATATTAATGAAGCTCTTAGTAACGCAGAAATTATTGTTTTGACTGTGCCAGCACAAAAATTAAGAAGTGTTATTTCGGATGTATCTCCTTCTGATGCACCTATTGTTGTTAATCTTGCAAAAGGAATAGAAATAAATTCCGGGAAACGTATGTCTCAAGTAATACACGAAATATGGACTGGTATACCTTCTAAAAACATTACTTCTCTGTCAGGACCAAATTTTTCTTTCGAGATTGCAAGAAAAATGCCTGCTGCAACAGTAATAGGTGGAGAAGATGAAGCTATCCTAAAAGGACTGCAAGATGTTTTTTTGACAGATTCTTTTAGAGTGTATTATACAACAGACCTTTTGGGTGTTGAATTGGGGGGTTCTGTAAAAAATGTGCTTGCTGTTGGCGCTGGGATAAGCGATGGACTTGGTTTTGGTGATAGTAGCAAATCCTCTCTTGTTGTGAGGGGTGTCAGCGAACTTATCCGTTTTGGTGTGGTTCTTGGCGGTAAAAAAGAGACATTTTATGGATTATCCGGGATGGGAGATTTGATTGCCACATCTTTTAGTAAACTAAGCAGAAATAGATGGGCAGGTGAAGAGATCGGAAAAGGAAAAAGTAAAGAAGGAATAGAGGAATCTACAAATCAAGTGGTTGAGGGACTATACACGGTAAAATCAGTATACTCATTAAAGGAAAAGCTTAATATAGATATGCCGATAACTACTGCAATTTATAACATTGTTTACCAGCATAAACCACCGAAGGAAGAATTGCAAAAATTGATGCGAAGGCCGACAAAGAAAGAGTCCTAAACTGCTTAATTTTTATGCATGTTTTGCTTAAATTAATAGAGGCACGTGCCTTAAAGAAAAATTTGTTTGTCTAATTATTACGATAGAGGGCTTGGTAAATTTTAAGAATGTAGGAAATTTCGGCAACATTAAAATCTTATACTTACCATTTAACAAAATTTTATAGCATGTTATATTATAAAAAAGGGGAGGCAAAAATGAAGTTGCTTATAATTTATATGGACAAATTTTGGTACAGGACTACAACGAAAACACTTTCGGAACTTAAGAGCGAGGAAAAGCAAGGAACCTTTCAGGATGTGCTTGTAGGTTTTATTCACTCAGAGAAAGAAGACGAGGAAGAAGTTGATAAAAAAGTAAAAAAACTTATCAAGAGTTTAAAATGGGCGGCAGGTAAAAATAAGACAAAACGCATTGTTTTGCATTCTTTTGCCCATCTATCTAAAAGTAAGGCTGATCCAGAGGTTGCACTTAGTATACTGGAGAAGGCAGAAGAGAGGCTTAAAAGTGTAGGGTATGAAGTTTGCCAAACTCCATTTGGGCATTTTTTAAACCTGGAAGTTTCGGCTCCTGGTATTTCTCAAGCACGAATCTTTCAAGATCTATAATTTTTTGTGACTATTGCATCGCATTAGAAAACCATTATAATAAGAAGGATTCGGGGCGTGGCGTAGTTTGGTTAGCGCACCTGCATGGGGTGCAGGGGGTCGGAAGTTCGAATCTTCTCGCCCCGACCATTTTATATCGGGATGTGGCTCAGCTTGGTAGAGCGCTTGGTTCGGGACTAAGAGGTCATGGGTTCAAATCCCATCATCCCGACCATTTAAGATAACTTAATTTAAGGAGCGTAATATAGTGAATCAAAATAAAGCTCCTCTTTATGAGGCTATTATTGGATATGTTGAAAGGGATATGATTCATTTTCATATGCCAGGTCATTCAAGTGGAAGAGGAGTACCTCGTTATTTCAAAAAACTTTTCGGTAATAACTTATTCAAATTTGATCTTACAGAAGTCTCAGGCCTTGATTACCTTCATTATTCAAAAGGTGTTATAAAACAAGCGGAAGAACTTGCGGCTGACCTCTATAGAGTAAAGAATACATTTTTTTTAATAAACGGAACGACAGCAGGAGTTCACGCTATGATACTTGCTACCTGTAAAGAAGGTGACAAAATTATAGTGGGGAGAAATTCTCATAGGTCTGTCATGGGAGGTATTATTGAGTCTGGGGCTAATCCAGTATTTGTACATCCAGAATTTAACAACGATTTTGGCATTATTACAAACCTTACAGCTACTGAGCTTGAAAAGGCAATACAAGATAATTTAGATGCGAAGGCGGTATTAATAACTACCCCTAATTATTATGGAATTCAGGGAGATTTAAAAAAAATAATTGATATTGTGCACAAATATAATATGTATGCACTAGTAGATGAGGCACATGGTGCACATTTTCCATTTCATCCTTCTTTTCCTACAAGCGCTATTGAATATGGCGCGGATATAGTTGTCCAGAGCGCACATAAAACACTTCCTACATTCACACAGACTTCTCTTCTTCATATTGTAACTGATAATGTTAACACAGATATTGTGGAACAAGTACTTGCTACTATAGAAAGTTCAAGCCCATCCTATATATTTATGGCTTCTCTTGATATAGTAAGAAGAGAGATGGCTATCAACGGGAGAAAGCTATGGGAGAAATCTATTGAGGTGGCAGATTATGCAAGAGAAGAGATTAAAAAAATAGATGGTTTTAGGATAGTAGATTCTTCTATTATAAATGGTAAGGACATTTATGCTATTGATCCCATAAAACTTGCCATAAATGTTGAAGATATGGGTTTTTCTGGATTTGAGTTTGAGCTTTTTCTTAATAAACATAATATAGAGATCGAACTTTCTGATTTGCAAAATGTACTCCTTTTTGTTACAATTGGAACGAGAAAGAGGGATGTAAAATCCCTTTTAAAAGTTTTAAGATCTGTGAAAAAAAAATCAGGAGGAGTGGACAAGATGATATCTTTTCCTGTAGCTGGGAAGCAAGTTTATTCGCCTAATGATGTGTTTAACTTGAATTATAAAATAGAGTTGCTGGACAAGGCAGTAAATAAAGTCAGCTGGGGAGTTGTTGCGCCTTACCCTCCTGGTATTCCTGTTCTAGTTCCTGGTATGGAAATATCACAGGAAGCGATAAATTTTATTCATATAATGGAAAACAAAGGTGGCATGATCCAGGGAGCTATCATGCGAGATGGTAAGATTTATATGAGAGTTGTGGATGATTTGCAATAAGCAAGAGGAAGGTGTATATGATTGAAAGAGATATACTTGTTTCGATAAGCGAAACAGAGAAAAAAGCCAAACAGATTCTTAATAAGGCAGAAAAAGAAGCAGCCCTTCTTAAACAAAAAATGGCACAAGAGCAAGAAGATTTTGTGAATAAATTGGAAGAAGAATTTGCTGAAAAGAAAAAAAGAGAAGAGGAGAAAAATAAAAAGTTGGTACAAGAAGAAGTTAAAAAAATAAAGATATCTTACGAAAAAAAATTAAAAGAATTGAAAAATATTGCCTCACGAGAAGCAGAACAAATAGCAAAAAAACTTGCGGAGAAGGTTATCAAAAGTTAATGGCGATTGAAAAACTTCAAAAGGTTCACATTGTTTGCCAAAAAGAAGAGAAAGACGCTATTTTAGATGAGATTTATAGATTGGGTGTTTTCCATATCGATAAGTTTTCCCCTTCATGCGTGAAAGATGGTGAAAATTATTTTACGCATCCTGTTTCTGCTCATACTGTTTCTAATAAACTGAACACGATTTCCTCTATATTTTCAGTTTTTAAGCAGTTTGGTGTAGAACAGAAAGGTTTTATCAGTGCTTTCCTTCCGGAAGATGAAAGGTTTTCGAGAGAAGAATTTGATAATATTATAATAAAATTCCCATTGGACGATTTTTTTAATGAACTCTCCAGTCTTTCTATAAGATATTCAAAATTACAGAAAGAAGAAAACGGATTAAAGGAAGAAAAGATTCTGATAAATTCCATTGTAGAATTCCCATTCGAGTTTGCAGTCCTTTCAGGAACAGAGGAAACTAATTCATTTATTGGCATAATGGATGGAAAAAATTTTGACAAATTGCTTTCCAGCAAAAAGGAACTTATAGAGAAAAATTTTCTATATGTTTTTGGAGAAAAGAGGGTTAAAGCAAAATTCTTCTTTCTTTATTTAAAGGAAGACGAGGAAGAAGTTATGAACTTGATGAAAGAGTATAGAATTGAAAAAATCTTGGTAACAGAAACTTTCTCTGGTTTTATTGAAGAGGAAACAGATAGAATTTTACAAAGGTTCTCAGGACTTGAAAAAGAAAAAGAGATTATTCTCTCCAGAATTAAGGAATATTACAAAGAAAAGGGGAAGCTTCTTGCAATTAAGGATTACTATGAATCTATGGAGAGAAAATATAAATCTATAAACTATACTGTTGAGAGCAAGAAAAATGTTGTTTTTAGAGGATTTGTAAGAGAAAAAGATTTCGATAAGCTCAATGAAATGGAAAAAAGGTCTCACAGTGTTGTTATATCTTCAGAGCCTACGGTACATGATGCTGTACCCGTTGCCTTAAATAATAACTCTTTCTTTAGGCCTTTTGAAATGCTAATTAAAATGTTTGGCGTGCCATCTTATTTTACACTTGACCCTACACCGATTGTTGCAATTCTTTTTTCTATCTTTTTTGGTGTTGCTTTAGGCGATGCGTTTTATGGTTTACTTATTGTCTTGGGCTGCTTGTATTTTTTGAAGCGGTACAGAGGAAATGCCGGAGTAGAAAAATTCTTTAAAATATTTCTGTATGGAGGTTCCATTGCTATTGTTGTGGGTTTTTTAACAGGTTCTGTTGTGGGAAATTTCTTTCCTATGTATTTTTCACATATATCGTTTACGCATTTTCTTGGAAAGTTGCAAATTATAGATCCCTCCTCTGCAGAAGGTTCTATCGAATTTCTAACATTTTCAATTGGTTTGGGAATCCTTGTGCAACTCTTGGGAATATTACTAAGTATGATAATAAGATTTAGAAGAAAAGAATATGCAGAAGGGGTTTTCAACGGACTTGGATGGTTTTTATTTGCTCCTTCATTAGTCCTTTTGTTATTTGTTGGACAGTACCCGCAAATTAAAATTCCTGTATATACACTTCTTGTTGTAGGTTTCATTCTTTTGCTTGCAGGTGGATGGATTTCTGTACGTCAGCCATTACTTAAACCGGTTGCTGCACTGATTAATATCTATGGAATCAGAAGTTCGTATGGTTTGACAAGCTTTCTCGGCGATGCGCTTTCCTATTCTCGCTTGTTTGTATTGGGGCTTAGTACATCTATTCTTGCATCATCGTTTAACATTGTGGGTAAACTTTTTGGTGATTTACTTGGCCCTCTCGGTTTTTTTGCTATGCTGTTATTGCTGCTGTTTGGGCATAGTCTTACATTGGCAATGAATTCTCTTAGTGCATTTATACATTCTATACGTTTGCTTTTCCTTGAGTTCTTCTGTAGATTTTATGATATTGCCAGTGTTGAATTTATGCCTTTAGGCCTTGAATTAAAAAATATAAGAATTATTACAAAAATAAAGGAGGTTGAAGTTAATGGAAAATCTTAGTTCACAGAGCTTAAGCATCTATCTTTTTGGCACAAATGGACCTTTGTGGGTTGTGATGGGTGCAGTAATTGTAGTTGCGTTAGGAGGAATAGGATCTGCAATTGCAATTGGAAGGACAACAGCTCATACAGCAGGAGTGCTTTCTGAAAAACCGGAGCTTTTTGGTAAATTGCTTGTACTTATGTCTCTTCCTGGAACACAGGGTTTTTATGGATTTGTAGTAGCATTTCTTATGATGCAGAGTTTTGGTTTAACAAGTGGAAATCCTCAGGCATCGTTCGGGCAAGGAATGTCAATGTTTGTTATGGGAATCTTTGTTGGGCTTGTACAATTTCGGAGCTCTATTGCACAGGGTAATTCAGCTATCGGTGCTATAGATCTTACTGGGAAAAGTCCTAAAGAAGGCGGCCGTGCAATTCTTCTTCCTGGGCTTGTTGAGATGTATGCTGTTCTTGCTTTACTCGTTGCAGTGCTTTTCATTATGTGGATTGGAGGAAAAGCCTTTTAATTTGTCTTATGAGCATAGAAAAACTGAAGAAACGAATAGAAGATAAAGCCATAGAAGAGACAAAACTTCTTTTAGATGACGAAAAAAAGAGGAATCTAGAAGAGTTTAAAAAATTTGCAGAGAGCAAAGAAAAAGAATTCTCAATAAGACTTGGAAAACTACTTAGCGATATGGAAAGTGAAACAAAAAAGAGAATTGCTCAGGAGACACGGAAGTTGGATAGAATTCTCCTTGAAGAAAAAAGAACCCTTCTCGGTGCCCTTTTTTTACAGGTAGAAAATCAAATTTCTTCTATAAAAAAGGATTTATATTTGAATCTTATTAAGAAATTAATTTTAAGAGATGCACCGCTTGGAGAATCTATTTTACTTGTTAATAAGCATGATTATGAATTTATTAAAAAAAAATTCATAGACAATATAAATAAAGAATTACAAAAGAGCAAAAGAAACATAAAGCTTTCAAAAAAGACAATTAACATAAAAGGCGGATGCATCTTAAAGGGAAGTGAAATAGAAGTGGATGATTCCATTTCTTCCCTTGTAAGGGAATTAAGAGAAGAAGAGGAGATAGTTGCAGCGAAGGAGCTCTTTAAGGAGTTATGATGAGAGAAGAATTTCTTATTGAAAGAAAAGAAGCTGATGTCTATAACTATATTTCTGGTAGGGTGAAAGTTCTTGAAACTATGCTTTTTACACGCGAAACATTCGAGCATTTTGTCACTCTTTCTATGGAGGAGCTGCGCAGAGAGCTGTTAGATACACCTTACAGAGAATTTATTATGAGCAATGAATTCTTTGATCAGGCAATATTTCAACGTTTTTACTTTGATATTAACGATATGGAAAAATATGTTTCGAAAGGGTTTATAAATGCATTTTTCAAAAATAAAGAAATTTTCTTGAAGATTAAAAAATGGGTGCTTTCTCCCGATGCTATTGAAACGATGCCTTTGTATATTGAACTACGCAGATTTGCAGAGGAAGGGAGTGGCAATTTTCCAATTGAATTCCATGAATCATGTACGAAAATGTCTCTCTTTAAAGAAAACCCATTAAAAGTAGCAATAGCACTTGATATTTATAGACTAAAGTATCTTGTTAGTAGTGCGGCTTTTGTGGGTTCAGATCTTATCAAACAATATTACAGCACTTATACAGAGTCCGAACTCCAGAATATTTTTTACAGACTGAAGGGGTTTATGGACTCACGTCTTGTGAAAGAAAAAGACCTTCTTGAAATTCTTTCTACTGTTTTTGAAGTGCTTCCTTCTTTTGAGTTTAGCAGAAAAGCAGTGGGTATAAAGAACAAAGGGCAGTTCAGGGAGTTTGTATTGGAATCGGGAGAGATAAATGATCTTATGCTGAAAAGGCGCTTGATAAAAATTCTCGAGAAAGGGAAATTTGTAAATATTGGGATTGAAGTAATTTTTGTTTATTTAAAAAGGCTCGAGTTTGAGATAGAAACGCTCTCAATACTTATAAGTGGAAAAAAAACGCAGATGAGTAGAGATGAAATTCTTGAGAGGGTGAGTATCTCTTATGCATAAACTTGCTTTTGTAGGCGAAGAGCGGATAGGAGCTCTTTTTAGAAGTTTTGGGTTTGATGTGTTTGTCGTAAAAGATAGCAATGAAGCTGCTAAGCAGATTGCAGATATTGTGAAAAAGAAAAAGTTTAACATTGTGGTTACAACAGAAGATTTTGTAGATAGACTTAAGGAATTTGTAGAGGAACGACGTAAGGGACTACCTATAGTTTTTGTATTACCTTCTCCTGTAGAATATAAAGGTACTGGCATTGAATGGGTTCGATACTCAGTGGAGAAGGCAATAGGCATAGATATTTTTTCAAAAAAGAATGAATAAGGAGTGTGTTGCATGAAAGAGAAGGCAGGAAGAGTTGTCAAGGTATCTGGTCCACTTGTAATTGCTGAGAATATTCCTCAGGCAAAGATGTTTGAAATGGTGTATGTAAGCGATAAAAAACTCTTTGGAGAAATAATCGAAATTAAAGAAAATAAAGCTTCCATACAGGTTTATGAGGATACAAGCGGTATTAGTCCCGGTGAATCTGTCTATTCTACAGGACTTCCACTCAGTGTGGAGCTTGGTCCCGGGCTCATTGGTTCTATATACGATGGAGTACAGAGACCTTTGGATAAACTTCGCAAGGAGTATGGAGATTTTATCTCAAGAGGGGCATATAAACCAGCACTAAACAGGGAAAAAGAATGGTTATTTGAGCCTCTGGTAAGAAAAGGAGCTACTGTAAAAACTGGAAATGTGATTGGAAAAGTTCAGGAAACACCTGTAATAATGCATAAAATAATTGTTCCCAGTGGCATAGAAGGAGAGATTATAAGTATTATTGAAAAGAAGAAAGTGACAGTGGAAGAGGTCGTAGCACGAGTAAAAACTATAGAAGGAACGAAAGAGATAAAGCTTTTTCAGAAATGGCCAGTTAGAGTTGCACGCCCTGTTTTGAAAAGACTTCCTCCAATTAATCCTCTTATTACAGGGCAAAGGGTCATAGATGCTTTTTTTCCTATAGCAAGTGGTGGTACTGCTTGCGTGCCGGGCCCATTTGGCAGTGGGAAAACCGTTATTCAGCATCAGCTCGCCAAATGGTCTGATGCGGATATCGTTATATTTATTGGTTGTGGAGAGCGTGGAAATGAAATGACTGATGTGCTTATGGAGTTTCCCGAGTTAAAAGATCCCCGTACAGGCAGACCATTGATGGAGAGAACAGTTCTTATTGCAAATACATCTAATATGCCAGTAGCCGCAAGGGAGGCGTCTGTATTTACTGGGATTACAATCGGAGAATATTACAGGGATATGGGATATAATGTTGCACTGATGGCAGATTCTACTTCTCGTTGGGCAGAAGCAATGCGAGAAATGTCCGGAAGACTTGAAGAAATGCCTGGTGAAGAAGGTTATCCTGCATATCTTGCTTCTCGAATTGCAAGTTTCTACGAAAGAGCTGGAAGAGTTTTTATTCTTGGAAGTGAAAAAGAAGCGGCACTAAGTGTTGTCGGTGCTGTTTCCCCTCCAGGCGGAGATCTGTCTGATCCTGTTGTACAGGCAACTCTCAGAACAGTAAGAGTGTTCTGGTCTCTTGATGCACAACTTGCATATGCGCGGCACTTTCCTTCTATCCATTGGTTAAGAAGTTATTCATTATATGTAGATATGCTTTCTGATTTTTACAAAAAAGAGATGGGAGAAGAATGGATTGAGATACGGCAGGAGGCAATGAAGATATTAAGAAGAGAAGCAGAATTGCAGGAAATGGTGCGGCTTATTGGAATAGATGCCCTTTCTTCAAAAGATAGACTTATTATGGAAACGGCCCGTTTGATACGAGAGGATTTCCTTCAGCAGAATGCATTCATGGATGAAGATACTTATACTTCTTTAAAGAAACAGTATAGAATGATGAAATTAATTCATTTGTTTAATAAACTTGCAGCTCATGCATTGGATAAAAATGTGGAATTGGATAAAATTCTTTCCCTCCCTGTACGAGTTGAGATCTCGAGAGCGAAGCTTATATCCGAAAAAGAGCTAAAGAAATTCGACGCTATAGAGGAGAAAATTGGAAGTTTATTCAATATGCTTGTAAAAGAGGTGGAGAATGGCTAAAGAATATGTAACAGCGAGAGAAATAGCAGGCCCCTTGCTTATTGTTGATCATATAGAGGGAGCAAAGTATAACGAAATTGTGCAGATAAAAGCAGTTGATGGTAGCATTAAAAATGGCCAGGTGCTTGAGGTAGACGGAGACAGGGCTTTGATACAAGTGTTTGAAGGAACTTCTGGTTTGAATCTTGGGGGGACTCGAGTAAAATTTTTGGGTAAAGGCGTTGAAGTAGGCCTTTCGCCATCTATCCTTGGAAGAATATTTAATGGATCAGGAGTCCCAATTGACGGGAGTTCTGCTATTATTCCAGAGAAACGAATGGATATTAATGGAAACCCTTTGAATCCTTATGCGAGAAATTACCCGTCAGAATTTATTCAAACTGGTATTTCTGCTATTGATGGTCTGAATACACTTGTAAGGGGGCAAAAGCTTCCTATTTTTTCCGGGTCTGGTTTGCCGCATGCACAGGTAGCGGCTCAAATTGCCAGGCAGGCAAAGGTATTAGGCAAAGAAGAGAAGTTTGCAGTTGTGTTTGTAGCTATGGGAATTACGTTTGAAGAAGCAAACTATTTTATGGAAGATTTTAAAAAAACGGGAGCGCTAGAGCGTTCTGTAATGTTTCTAAATCTTGCTAATGACCCTGTTATTGAACGAATTGCTACACCTAGATTTGGATTAACTGTTGCTGAATATCTTGCGTTTGATTTAGGTATGCATGTTCTCGTCATTTTAACTGATATGACCAACTATTGTGAAGCTTTGAGAGAAATCTCTGCAGCACGAAAAGAAGTACCAGGAAGGCGAGGGTACCCGGGGTATATGTATACGGATCTTGCAACTATGTATGAAAGGGCAGGGAGAATAAAGGAAAAGAAAGGCTCAATTACACAGATTCCAATTCTTACAATGCCGGAGGATGATAAAACTCATCCCATAGCAGACCTCACCGGATATATTACTGAAGGGCAGATGTTCCTTAATAGAAATTTGTTTCAGCAGGCAATTTACCCTCCAATTGATGTATTGCCTTCTTTGTCACGATTAAAAGACAAAGGGGTTGGTAACGGAAAAACACGTGAAGATCATGCTGATGTGTTGAATCAGCTTTTTGCTGCGTATGCAAGGGGAAGGGAAGTGCGAGAACTTGCAGTTGTGTTAGGAGAATCTGCTCTTACAAAAACTGACCTTATCTTTGTCCGTTTTGCCGATGAATTTGAACAAAAGTTTGTGAAGCAAGGTGAATATGAAAACAGGTCAATTGAAGAAACGCTTGATATAGGTTGGCGTTTGCTCTCAATGTTCCCTGTGGGCGAATTAAAGAGGATCAGGCCTGAATATATTGAAAAATATTTGAGTAGGCACACTACATCCAGTGAGGGTGACAAAAAAAATGCTGATTAATGTAAATCCTACTCGAATGGAACTTCTCCGGCTTAAAGGTAGATATGTCTTCGCAAAGAGGGGGTATAAGCTTTTAAAGGATAAACTTGAAGGACTTATGCGTGGTTTTTTGGATGTTGCGAATAAGTTTATAGAAAACAGGAAAGAACTCGATGAGAAGTTTATGCATCTACAGCGTAATTTTTATGTTTCAACGGCAGATATTTCCACTGATGAACTGTTTTCTCTATTGCTTGGTAGCAGTTTTTCAGTAGATATGACGGCGGAAGAGGGATCGGTTATGAATGTAAAATTTCCTGTGTTTAAAGAAAAAGAAGAAGGTATTCCTTATTCTTATCCAATTACTTTTACTCACGAAGAAATAGATATTGTTTTTAAAGAAATGAAAGAAATCCTTAAAGAAATTATAACTCTTTCTTCTGTTGAAAGGGAATTATATTGCATCGCTGAGGAAATTTCAAAAACGCGCAGAAGAGTTAATGCGCTTGAATACATTATGATACCCGATCTTGAAGAGACGATTAAATATATTTCAGGCAAATTGGAAGAAATGGAAAGAGGTAATATAGCTCGTTTACTTAAAATAAAGGATACAATAAGAAGCCACTGATGAAAATATTGAAATTTAAAAAAATATGTGCTGGTAGGCTCCTTGCTCTTTATAATAAAACTGTTCAGCACGACGATGGTACTGTGTGGGAACGAGAAGTTGTGAGTTATGGTGGATATGCTGCGGCAATAGTCGCTGAATACAATGGAAATATTATCCTTGTATCACAATTTAGGGCAGCCGTAGAGGAAGAACTTTTGGAAATTCCTGCGGGAAGAGTTGAAAAGAATGAGCTTCCCGAGGAAGCTGCTATAAGAGAGCTGGAGGAAGAAGTAGGTATTATTCCTCAAAACATAAAAAAGATTGCGGAATTTTACTCAAGTCCTGGTTTTGTAGACGAAAAGATGTACCTTTTTTATGCAGATCAGTTTAAACAAGGCAGTGTACACCTTGATGCAGGCGAAGATTTGTCTGTAAAACTTTTGCCTGTTTCAGAAGTGGATAATTATTTAAGTACAAATAAAATCAGAGACGCTAAGACATATTTAGGGCTTTTGTACTGGAAGGCGATGAAAGGAAATGAATAAAAATACTTTAAAAGAAAATGTAAGATTGTTTTTGGAGCACCTTTCTTCTGATAAAAAAATAGCAGCTAACACTGTTTGTGCTTACACTAATGATATTGCAAAGTTTTTACACTTTGTTGAAAAAAGTGGAGTAACAAAATGGAGTGCGGTTGATACTAAATTTATTGAGCACTATTTAAACAAGATTAAGAAAGATATGAGTAAGGCAAGCGTTAAACGAAATATTGCAAGCTTAAAAAAGCTTTATAAATATTTATATGAAAGAAAATTAATAGAAAAAAGGGATTTTAGAAAAATAGGATATTTTAAGAATGAGTTGCAATCTTATCCAGAAGTGCTTACCGTCCGTGAGGTTAAATTAATGACCGACGCAGCTAAAGGCCGAGGGTTTCTTGGGGTGCGGGATAAAGCAATGCTTCTTTTTCTTTATAGCGTAGGAGCTAAAGCATCCGAGGTGTGTGTGGTAAAGGTTAGTGATCTCGATTTGAAAAACCATTTGTTTATTTATAGGAATCATATTGGCAAGCGAGAGGTTCCTTTTTGTGAAGAATTAATTCCTTTTTTGAAAGATTATCTTAAAGCAAGGAAAAGGATTCTTGCAAAATTGGAGAAAAAGGACTCAGGTTATCTCTTTTTGAATCGGAGTGGCGACAAATTAACGAGGCAAAGTATATATCTTTTAGTGAAGAAATATGCAAAAGAATCTGACATAAACAAGAAAGTAACACCTTGCACACTCAGGCATTCGGTTACTTCCCATCTTTTTTTCTTTGGTAATGCGGATCTTGATGAAATGAAGAGGATTTTTGGGTATATTACTACTCCGCTTGTTTTGAAAAATACAATGCTTCCAGAAGAATATACATATTTTGTTTATCTTAAAAAGCACCCACTTTTTAAGCATAGATAATGTTCTATTTTTCATACCAGATAGCATCATTTGCATTGTTTTTAGTTTCTCATCTTCCTGTAAAAGTGTGTTATTGGATTAGTAATTTTTTTGCCATGTTGAGTTTTCTTTTGTTTTATAAACAAAGAAGAAAGGTTTTTAAAAATTTAAAGCGTATCTTAAGAGATAAAGACAAAAAGAAGATAAGAAGTATAGCCTTCAACCTTTATAAGAATTTTGTAGCAAATATAGTTGATTATCTTTTATTATTCACGCGTGAAAAAAAATGGATTGAAGATAGGTTTATTGTAGATGGAGTAGATGAAAAACTGAAAGAGCTTGCTTCATCTAAAAAAGGAAT
The DNA here is from genome assembly GCA_034717215.1 of Caldisericota bacterium. Classification (NCBI taxonomy): domain Bacteria; kingdom Pseudomonadati; phylum Caldisericota; species Caldisericota bacterium. Next base: position 14,928 of record JAYELD010000115.1, on the reverse strand, counting down.
CATTATTGCTACTGCACATCTTGGAAATTGGGAAGCTGCAGGTTTTATCCTTGGATATATGGGTTATCGTGCGCATGGTATCGGACTTCCTCAGCCTGACGAAAGAATGGAAAATTTGTATAAAAAGATGAGAGAAAAAGGGAATGTTGTTGTCCACCCATTTCCCGGAGGAGTTATTGGAGTGTATAAAGCTTTAAAAAATAATGAAGTCGCTTCAATAGTAAGTGATAGAGATATTAATAAGGATGGGATCAAGACCAGATTTTTTGGTAAATGCGTGACATTTCCTGGAGGAGCAGCTCTTCTTGCATACAGGACTGGAGCAAGAAGTATTTTTGGATTTGCTGTAAAAGAAAAAGGGAAGTATAAAGCATGTGTTAGTCATGAAATTATTATTGACAGAAGCAAGGGAGAAAAAGCGTTCATAGAAGAATATGTAAAGAAATTTGCATCACTACTGGAAGAATATGTTAAAAAGTATCCAGATCGCTGGTATCATTTTTTTGATTATTTTGAGGAGTACAAATGTTAATAGCTGTCATTCCTGCTTATAATGAAGAAAAAAATATAAGGAGTGTAGTTCAAAAAACTCTAAATCATGCAGATTTTGTTGTTGTAGTAGATGACGGATCTATGGATAATACAAGCGAAGAAGCCAGACAAGGCGGTGCGTTTGTTATAAGAAATAAAGTGAATAAGGGGAAAGCAGGAGCAATGAATGTTGGTTTTAAGTATGTACTTAAGAAAGGTGCGGATTTTATTGTTGTTTTAGATGCTGATGGTCAACATGATCCTGATGAAATTCCTCTGTTTGTGAATAAAATACATGAAGGTTTTGATATCGTAGTAGGCGCAAGGAGATTTGATAGAGAGCTTATGCCGGTGAGTAGGAGACTTGCTAATATTTTTTCTTCCTTTCTTACCTCTCTTGTTGCTGGCACAAAAATTTTGGATAGCCAGTCAGGTTATAGAATTATTCGAAAAAGTGTACTTGAAAAAATATGCCTTACTTCTAGTAGATATCAAATAGAAACAGAAATGCTTATAAAAGGCGCAAAATGTGGATTTAAAATATGTTTTGTCCCCATTAAAACAATATATATACACCAGGCACAAAGCAAGATTAATCAGTTTGTTGATCCTGTAAGATTTGTATTTCTTGTTGTAAAGCTATTTTTCTGGAGGTGCAAATGAGAGAAATACTTGATTTACATGTGCATTCACGCTTTAGTCGCGCAACAAGCAAAAACATAAGTATAGAAGGCATGGCAGAAGTGGCAAAGAAGAAAGGGATTACTATCCTTGGGACAGGGGACATTACTCACCCGGAATGGATGAAAGAGGTCAAAACGAAGCTTATAGATTTGAAAAACGGTCTATTTGAATTTGGTGGCGTAAAATTTATTCTTTCAGGTGAGATAAATATTGTTTTTAACATAGATGGCAAATTAAGAAAAATACATCTCCTTCTTACTGTACCGTCTTTTGATTTGTTGGATGTTTTGAATGCAGAACTTGCGTGTTTTGGTAATCTTCTTTCTGATGGACGTCCTACGATTTTTATCTCGGGAGAGAAGCTTTTAAAACTAATTTCTTCTATATCAGATAAAATTTTTGTTATTCCTGCACATGTTTGGACACCATGGTTTGGGCTATTTGGCTCAAAGTATGGTTTTGATAGAATCGAAGATTGTTTTGGCGATGAAACTTATAAAATTTTTGCATTGGAAACAGGATTAAGTTCCGACCCTTACATGAATTATCTTGTGCGGGACATTGACCGCTTTACAATGATTTCCAATTCCGATGCTCATTCTTTGGAAAACCTTGGCAGAGAAGCAAATGTGATGGAGAATGTTTATTCTTATGAAGAAATTTTTACCGCAATTAAGAATAAAGATATGAAAAAGTTTCTTTTTACGATTGAATTTTTCCCGGAAGAGGGTAAATATTTTGGTGATGGCCACAGGAAGTGTGAAGTGCATTTTGTGCCAGAAAATGGGAAAAAGATTTTTTGCCCTGTTTGTGGCAAACCTCTTACCTATGGAGTTTTTCATAGGGTAATGGATCTTGCAGGATGGAAGAAGGAAGAGAGGAGTGATGGAAAAATTCCATTTGTACACATCATTCCACTCAAGGAAATTATCTCACAGGTTTTACAAAAAGGGAAAGGAACAAAAGCAGTTGAGAGAGAATATCAAAATGTGCTGAATGAATTAAATACAGAATTTGATGTCTTGATTTTTAAAAGTGAAAGAGTTTTGTTTGATAAAATTAATGTAAATGTAGCAAAGGCTATCGTTGCGATGCGTAATGGAAATGTAGTAAAACAAGCTGGATATGACGGGGAATATGGCAAATTAACAATAAGTATGGAAGGAGAACAACAAGTTGAATTATTTAATTGATCGGTTCGGTCGCAAAATAACTTATATACGGTTTTCTGTTACTTCAAGGTGCAATTTTAATTGCCTATACTGTGTTTCTCATATCGACGAAGGCAAGAAAACAACAGAATTTACTAAGGATGATATGGCATTTTTATTTCGTACAGTATCTGAATTGGGAATCGAAAAAGTGCGGATTACAGGTGGAGAGCCTTTACTTCGCGAAGACATCATTGATATTGTGCGAAGTGCCAGTGTTAATAAAAACATAAAAGAAATTGTTTTGACTACTAACGGGTCTTTGTTGAGGCAATTTGCTCAACCTTTAAAAGATGTAGGGCTTACACGTGTAAATATTAGCCTGGATACTTTACGGCGAGAAACGTTTGAGGAAATTACACAGAGAGATTTTTTTGAAAATGTGATGGATGGAGTGAGCGCATCTATTAATGTTGGTCTTACTCCAGTAAAAATTAATACGGTCCTAATGAAGGGCATAAACGAAGAAGATATTATTCCTATTGCAGAGCTTTCTTTAAAGTATCCTGTTATTGTGCGCTTTATCGAACTTATGCCAGTATGGGATAATGGTTTTTGGAAGGATCATTATATGAGTTTTGCAGAAGCATTTGATACAATAAAGAGAAAATATAAGTTAAGTGCAGGTAAAGGTGCCAAAGGAGAGGTTGCGGATTATTATGAAATTGTAGGAAGTGAGGGAAAAATAGGCTTTATTACTCCTGTGAGCCAGCACTTTTGTGCTACTTGCAACAGAATTCGTATTACTGCAATGGGGAAGATATATCCTTGCCTCTTTTCCAATGAAAGTATTGATATATGGGATGCAGTCAAATTACAAGACAGAGACAAGTTGATTAAACTTATTGAGAAATCTGTTGAAATTAAGCCTGCAGCGCACGGAGATATTAAAAAGGATGATAAACAGTTCATTAAAAATATGAAAGAGTTAGGGGGATGATTGGAAAAATGAGTCAGATAGATAAAAATGGTCGTGTAAGAATGGTGAATGTCACTGAAAAAAGGGAAACCGTTAGGTTCGCCAGGGGGCATGCTCGAATAAAAATGAATAAAGATGTTTTAAATATGATAATTGATGGAGATATCAAAAAAGGTGATGTGCTGAGTGCTGCGAAAATTGCTGGTATTCTTGCGGCTAAAAAAACAGGAGAACTGATCCCTCTTTGCCATCCGTTAAACATTACGCATTCGGATGTTTCTTTTAAAATTCTTGAAAGTCCTTCTGCCATTGAAATTGAAGCAACTGCTGAGCTTGTGGGAAGAACAGGTGTGGAGATGGAAGTTTTAACTGCAGTATCTGTTGCCGCACTTACTATATATGATATGTGCAAGTCGATGGACAAAGAAATGGAAATTGACGAGGTTTATCTCATTGAAAAATCAGGGGGGAAAAGCGGACATTTTATAAAAAAGTAAAGAAATTTTTTTGCTTGACATAAAATAAAAAGATGGTAAACTATTTTTTTGCTGTGTTTTCAGAAGAAGGAGGGTAAATGGAGAGCATAATAGATTTTTCCAAGACGAAACCAACTATTGAAATGCCGTATCTTCTCAAGGTACAGAAAGAATCTTACGAGGATCTCAAGAACAGGAAGTTGGGGAAAATATTAGCAAAAATATTTCCGATTGAAACAAAGAAGATTACACTTGAATTTGTAAGTTATTTTGTTAGCGACCCTATAAAGTCTATTGAAGATTGTCTACGTATTGGTTCTACTTACGAAGCGCGCATAAATGCAACTTTTAGATTGACTTACAAGGAAACAGGAGAGATTATAGAGCAGAGCGTATATCTTGCAGATATTCCTGTGATGACTCCTGAAGGGTGTTTTGTCATTAATGGCAGGAAAAGAGTTGTGGTACAACAACTCCTACGTTCACCCGGTGTATTTTTCCAATTAAATCGCGAAAAGGATTCTGGCATTATTAATTACGTTGTCACTATGATTCCTGACCATGGAACCTGGATGGATATGGAAGTGGGAAAAGACAATGTTATATACATGAGGCTTAAAAAGAAGATGCGTAAAATCCCGCTTTCAACAGTTCTTAAAGTGATAGGTTTTTCATCCAACGAGGAAATACTCTCCACCTTTAATAGAGTAATGTCAATTAATATTATAACAAAAGCAGAATCTTCTTATCAAGTAGCTTTCGGGAAAGTGCTTGTAGAAGATGTAAAAAATGAAAAAAACGGGAAAATACTTCTTAAGAAGGGCACACGATTTACGGAAAAGGCTTTGGAAATTCTTTCTAAAAATAATATAGAACGAATTACACTTAAACTTAAGGGTGTAGATTATTGGATTGAGCAGACAATCAAGAGAGATAGGAGCAATACTCCAGAACAAGCTATGATGGATATTTATAAAATTGTGCATCCTAAAGAAAGAATTACATTAGACGGCGCTAAATCACTTGTAGAAGGACTCTTGATTAGTCCGAAGAGGAATAGCTATATTCCTGTGGGTCGTTATAAGATTAATATGAAATTTGGTACAAATGGAGATAGCACGAATCTTACGAAGAAAGATTTTATAAATATAATTAATTATCTTATAGATATACGCGAAGGAATTGAAAAAGAAGATGACATAGATAATTTAATGAATAGAAGGGTAAGAACTGTTGGCGAACTTATAGGAGAAGAAATAGAAAGAGGATTAATCAGGGTACAGAGAAATGTAAAAGACAGAATTACTATTTCCCAGAAGGATAGAATAAAACTTTCTGAAATTATTAACGCAAAAACAATATCTGGTCAGTTGAGGCAGTTCTTTGGCACCAATCAATTGTCCCAATTTATGGAGGAGACTAATCCTCTTTCTGCTATAGCCCATAAGAGAAGATTAAGTTCTCTGGGGCCAGGTGGGTTACACAGAAAACGAGCAGGTGTCGAGGTTAGGGACGTACATCACTCACATTATAGTAGAATTTGTCCTGTTGAAACGCCTGAAGGGCAAAATATAGGTTTAATTAATTCACTTGCTTCATATGCTAAGATTGATGATCTTGGTTTTATTACAGCTCCTTACAGAAAAGTAGAAAGGGGTAGAGTTAAAGATGAAATTATTGAAATTACTCCCGCTGATGAGGAAAAATATATTATTGCGCAGGCAAATACTCCAGTCGATAAGAAAGGCGTGATTAGTGTTAATAATGTCATTGCTCGAGAAAAAAGCGTATCCGGAGAAATCATTCCTCAAACTGTTGCCAGAAGTGAAGTAGATCTAATGGATATCGTTCCACAGCAAGTTATAGGTGTATCGGCGTCCCTTATTCCTTTTCTTGAACATGATGACGCAACTAGAGTTCTTATGGGATGTAATATGCAGAGACAGGCAGTACCATTAATTAACCCTGATCCTCCTCGGGTTGCAACAGGTATAGAGAAGAGGGTTCCTCTAGACAATGGAGATCTTCAACTTGCCGAGGAAGATGGCATTGTTTCTCTTGTAACAGGGAGTCACATTTATATAGTGCCTGACGATGCAAAAGCTGAAGAGGTTTCGGTATATAAAGAAGTGAGGGAATTGAAAATAAATCTTTTAAATATGGTGAAGCAAAAAGAAATTCTTTTGTTTGATTATAAACCAAGGGTTGAAGGTCTTGATAAATATGTGGGTGATAGGATTACATCTTTGGTTATTGAAAAGCTTATTACAAAAGGAATAGAAGAGATATCCATAATTGAGTTAGATAAATTACAGAAGTTTCCTGTAAAAAAATGTTTTGACCTTGAAAAAAATGAACAAATTGTTGGCATGTTTGCTGCCGAAACAATAATGAGCAAAAAAAATAAACCTATTATAGAGGAAGGGCAAAAAATATCTGATACAAAATTGAGCAGGCTTTTTAACAGCAAAATAAAAAAGATAAAAGTAAAGGAAGACGACAAAGTTGTTAACAAACCTGTGTTTTCTATCAATCTTACAGTCATAGGAAAAAATATCTTAGAGAAGTGGATTTTTGCTACATTTATAAACACAAAAATGACGAAACATATTGGCAGTGAAATCACTGAAGAACTTTTGAAGAAGTTTTATGAAAAAGGTATTACAGATTTTCTCGTTTATTCAAATGATGATGTAAAGACCTTTTTTCTTGGCAGATTAAATTTGGATGTTGTGGATCTTATAGCAGCTAAAGATTATGTTGTTAAAAAAGGCAGAAAGAAGGAATATATATTAAATAAAGAGGAGATAATAACTGCTGATGCACTGAAAAAACTTGCTGAAGCAGGAATAACTAAGATAAAAATAAAAAAAGGGAAAGTTTATAAGTTAAAGAAATTTTATAGAACAAATCAGGATACCTGCAGGAATGAACATCCCATTGTTAAGAAAGGACAACATGTTCGAAAGGGAGAACCTATTGCTGATAGTTATGCTACAAAAAATACAGAACTTGCTCTTGGCATAAATGTTCTTGTTGCATACATTCCATGGTATGGTTACAATTACCAGGACGCCGTTGTTATAAGCAGAAGGCTTGTAAGAGAAGATCGCTTAACTTCTATTCATGTGAAAGAGTATAATATTGATGTACATGAGACTGATCATGGAGATGAAGAACTTGTTGCTGATCCACCAGATGTTTCAAGAGAAGCCAAGCGATTCTTAGATGAAAACGGTATTGTAAGAGTTGGATCCAAAGTTGGTCCAGGCGATATTCTTGTAGGAAAAACTACTCCATTTCCAGAAGAAGATGAGACAAGTGAGGCAAGACTTTTTAGAACTTTATTTGATAATAGACCTGCTAATATCAAAAATAGCTCTTTTAAAGTGCCACCCGGTGAAGGAGGAGTAGTAGTAAGTGTTAGGAGATTTGCGCAAGAAGATGGATATGAACTTGCTCGAGGTGTCAAAGAGCTTATTAAAGTGCGTGTCTCAAGGAAAAGAAAAATTATTGTAGGTGATAAGGTTTCTGGGCGTCATGGAAACAAAGGTGTCATCAGTAATATTTTGCCTGAAGAGGACCTCCCATATCTTGATGATGGAACTACAGTGGATGTGATATTAAGCCCATTAAGTGTACCGTCTAGAATGAATTTGGGCCAAATTCTCGAAGCTAATATTGGCATTGCTGCTAAAAAGCTTAATGTGAGAGTTATTACCCCTATATTTAATGGGGCTGGTGAACAAGAAATTAAAGATTTACTAAAAGAAGCAAAATTGCCTGAATCAGGACAGTTTACTGTGTATGATGGACGTACTGGTAAACCTTTTGATTATAAAGTAACACTTGGTGATGCATATTTACTAAAATTAAACCACCTTGCAGAAGATAAAATGCATGCACGATCTGTGGGAAAATACACACTTATAACACAGCAACCAGTTGGTGGAAAAGCACAATTTGGTGGACAGAGATTAGGAGAGATGGAAGTATGGGCGCTTGAGGCATACGGGGCTTCTGAACTTTTACATGAAATGCTTACAATTAAATCTGATGATCTTGAAGGAAGAAGGCATGCCTACGAAGAAATTTCAAAAGGCAATACAGTACTTATGCATGGTATTCCCGAGTCATTTAATGTACTTCAACGCGAGTTACGTGGTTTGGTTCTTGATTTAAAGGTATTACCCGAAAAGAAGGGAGAAAGACCAAAGAGGGAAAAGATTATTCCTAAAAAAGAAAAAGTAGAACTCACATTTAAGAAAAGGGAGGAAGAAAGCAGTGAAGTTATATAAAACTGAGAACATTAGAAATGTTGTTGTAGTTGGTCATGGTAATGCAGGGAAGACGACCTTATCTGAAGCTATTCTATTTAAGAAAAAACTGGTTTCAAGGATGGGAAAGGTGGAGGATGGAACTACTGTATCTGATTATCAACCAGAGGAAAAAGAAAAATCTATTAGTATTGGTTTGTCCATAGTTCCTTTTGAGCATAATGAAGTAAAAGTTAACTTTATTGATGTACCTGGTTATCCAGATTTTATTGCGGAAGCACTTAGCGGAATAAGAGCAGGAGACAATGGCTTAATTGTGATTAACGCAGTAGCAGGTGTTGAAATTCAAACTAAGAGGTATTGGAATTATCTTGTGGAAATAAATAAACCACGTGCATTTTTTATCAATAAAATTGATGTTGAGGGAGTAGAGCTTAGTAAAATTATAGACAATATTAAGGAAACTTTCGGTTCCAAGGCTTTTCCTATTATTGTTCCAATAATGGATGGCAAAACTGTAACAGGAGTATATAATTTGCTTTCTGACAAAGAACCGCCAGATGGGGTAATACCTAACGTTTCTGAACTTAAAAAAGAGTTGATTGAAATTGCAGCTGAAGGAGACGATGCATTACTTGAAAAATATCTTGGTGGAGAAGGACTTACCCCCGCAGAAATTAGACAAGGTTTAAAGAGATCGCTAAGCAGAGGTGAATTTTTTCCTATTCTTGTAGGTTCTGCACTTACACTTCTTGGGATTGATGAACTTATAGATTTTATGGTTGATTATATGGTTTCACCGGATTTTTTTGGTGTTGTCAAAGGAATGGCCCCTAAGACTAACGAAGAAGAAGAAAGAAAAATTTCCGCAGATGATAATTTTTCAGCTTTTGTTTTTAAAACAGTGAGTGATCCTTATGTTGGAAAGCTTTCTTTTATAAAAGTATATTCAGGTTTGTTAGGTTCAAACAGTACCGCATATAATAGTTTGAGGGGTGTTTCGGAGAAGATATCGCAGCTACTCTTTGTGAGGGGTTCCGAACAAATTCCTGCTGATAAAATTGTTGCAGGTGATATGGGTATTATAACTAAACTTTTAGCATCGCAGACAAACGATACGCTATCCGATAAAAATACGCCTATTGTATTTTCTAAAATTGTTTTTCCAACCCCGATGCTATCGCGGGCAATGCGGCCAAAAAGTAAGGCAGATGAGGATAGAATGAGTATAGGTCTATCTAAAATTATGGATGAAGACCCTACTATAATTGTTACGAAGAATGTCGAAACCAATGAACAGATTATATCTGGAGTTGGAGAGGCACATCTCTCTATTATTATGGAGAAATTAAAAAAGCGGTATAATGTAAATATAGAGCTTACTACTCCGAAAGTACCATATAGAGAAACAATAACAGGAAAAATAAAAGTAGAAGGGAAATACAAAAAGCAGACTGGCGGACATGGACAATATGGACATTGTTGGCTAGAAGTTGAACCTCTTTCGAGAGGAAAAGAGTTTGAATTTGTTAATAAAATCTTTGGTGGAGCTATCCCTAAGCAGTATGTTCCTGCAGTGGAGAAAGGCGTAAAAGAAGCAATGAGTCATGGTATACTTGCCGGTTATCCTGTTGTGAATATTAAGGTGACAGTTGTTGATGGCTCATACCATCCTGTGGATTCTTCTGAAATGGCATTTAAAGTTGCAGGCTCAATGGCTCTGAAAAAGGCATTAGAGCAGTGTAATCCAATTATCCTTGAACCAGTCGAGAAGGTAGAAATTATTGTTGACGAGCAATATATGGGAGAAGTAATAGGAGATATAAATAGTAAACGTGGCAAAGTTCTGGGTATGAAATCAGAGAATGGGAGACAGATAATAGAGGCGTTGGTTCCACTTGCTGAGATTTTAAGTTATTCGAATGATCTTAATTCTATTACACAAGGAACTGGCGTATTTACACAACAACATTCTCGCTATGAACCTGCACCACCTAAAATGATCGAAAAGGTAATTCAGAGCTCTAAAATAGAAGAGAAGGAATAAAAAGGAGGTGCATTTTGAAACATAATGAGATAGAAGCACTTAAAGTGTTACTTGCCTCCCGGGAAGATGTAGAGAAATGGTCTCATGGTGAAGTTAAAAGGGCTGAGACATATAGTTACAGGACATATTCTCCAGAACCTGATGGTTTGTTTTGCGAAAAAATATTTGGTCCTGTACGAAATTATCAGTGCCATTGTGGTAAATTAAAAGGAATTCAATATAAAGGGTTAACTTGTTCCAGGTGTAGCGTTGAAGTACTTCCTTCAAGTGTAAGAAGAGAAAGATTCGGAATCATTAAACTTGCCTCGCCTGTAGTACATGTTTGGTATTTTAAAAATAATATTAATTATGTTGGGCTCCTCTTAGGTTTACAAGCAAAGGCCATTGAGAAGGTTGTATATTTTGTTTCATATATTGTAATAGATCCAAAGCAAACAAAACTCAGAATGAAGCAGCTACTTACAGATGAAGAATACAGAATATATAAAGGAGAGGGCTATGATTTTGTTGCCAAAAAAGGCGGCGAGGCTATTAGGGATTTATTAAAAATGGTTGATTTGGAGAAAATGCTTGAAAGCGCAGTGGAAAAAATTAAAAGCGGAACTAAACAGGAAAAAATCTATGCTGTAAGACTTTTAGGCGTTGTAGAAGGTCTCATTCAAAATAATAGAAGGCCGGAAGATATTGTACTCGATGTTGTTCCTGTTATTCCTCCGGATCTTAGACCACTTGTGCCGCTTGAGGGTGGAAAATATGCATCAGATGATTTGAATGAGCTTTATAGAAGAGTTATAAATAGAAACAACAGATTAAAAAGGCTTATAGAGGTAAACGCTCCAGATATTATGCTACAAAATGAGAGAAGAATGCTACAGGAATCCGTGGATGCTTTGTTTGACAATGGGAGAAGGACTTATCCTGTATTAAATTCTTCGAAAAGACCACTTCGTTCCTTGACTGATATTTTGAAAGGAAAAGAAGGACGGTTCAGAGAAAATCTTTTAGGAAAGCGTGTAGATTATTCTGGTAGGGCTGTTATTGTTATTGGGCCAGATCTCAATCTTGATCAGTGTGGTATTCCAAAGGAAATGGCACTCGAACTGTTTAAGCCATTTATTATATATGAACTTTCTAAATTAGGGTACAATAAGAGAAGGGCTAAGGAGCTTCTTGAAAATCCTACGCCTGAAGTGTGGAAGGCATTAGAGAGCATATCGAAAAATTATGTAGTACTCCTTAACAGAGCTCCTACATTGCACCGATTAGGCATCCAGGCATTTAAGCCAATTCTTACGGAAGGTAAAGCAATACAGCTTTCTCCACTTGTATGTACTCCTTTTAATGCAGATTTTGATGGGGATCAGATGGCAATTCATTTACCTATCTCGTTCGAAGCACAGACTGAGGCGCGTTTACTTTTACTTTCTTCTCACAATATTCTTTCTCCTGCGAATAGCTCTCCCATCAATGGACCTGTTCAGGATATGGTTTTAGGTTTGTATTATCTGACATTCGGAAGCAAAAGTAAAAAAATATACTCTCATTTATTAGATAATCCTGCAGAAGTAGAGCTTTTGTATGAAAGAAAAAAATTAGGGTTACATGATACAATTAAATACTTTGTTGATGGAGAAAAGATAGAAACGACAGTTGGGAGAGCATTATTTAACGATAAGATTATGGAAAATATTTTCAGTGATGATGAAAAAACAAAACGGTTTAAATTTATCAACGAGACTGTAGGAAAACAACAGTTGGATAGGATTATATCTGATTTTTATTCCGAATTCGGTCTTGTAAAAACAGGTATTTTTCTTGATAATTTAAAAGATCTTGGTTTTAAATATTCATCGTACGCTGGAATGAGTATCGGGATGGACGATGTAAAAATACCACCCAAAAGAAAAGAGCTTATTGAAAATGGAACAATTCGGACGAATAAAATTAATAATGAGTATAATCAAGGTTTGCTTTCAGAAAATGAACGATATAGAAAAATTATTAATGTATGGTTGGAGGTTGCTGATAATGTTAAAACTGCTGTGTTTTCTTATTTTGCTCCGTTTGATAGTTTATATATGATGGCAAATTCCGGTGCAAGAGGAAATAAAGATCAGATTACTCAGATGGCAGGAATCAGGGGTCTTATGGCTGGTCCTACTGGTAGAATCATCGAATTTCCAATTAAGTCGAATCTTCGCGAAGGACTTACTGTTCTTGAGTATTTTCTTTCTACACACGGAGCGAGAAAAGGGCAAGCAGATACTGCGCTTAAAACAGCTAACTCAGGCTATCTTACCAGGAGACTTGTTGATGTAACTCACGAATTAATTATTAAGGAAAAAGATTGTGCTCTGCAGGTGATAGAGCCCATACGAATAGGAGATGAAATAGTAGAATCTCTTTCTAGAAGAGTTGCTGGGAAAATAGCTGCCGAGGATGTAAAAAATCCTTATACACACGACATTCTTATCCATAAGGGCGACATGATAAATCATGCCCAGGCTGAATTGCTCGATAAGTTTGACATACAAAGGATCTTAGTGGAGAACTACATAAATGGAGTGACGGTAGTGCCAATTTTGGAAGGAAACTCCGTTATCGTATCTTTAGGGGAACAAATTTGGGGTAGATATGCTGCAGAGGATATTACAGTCCCGCAGAAAATAAAGGAAATTTCTGTGGATAGTGGTGATTCAGTAAATGTTACTGCTGCTGAAAGTATTATTAATAAACCTACTGGAGAAATTCTTGTGCAAGTAGGGGATGTAATTAATAAAACGATGTTGAATAAAATGAAGAAACATAAAATAAAAAAGGTAAAAATATTCATTAGTAAACCTCGTGTTATTGTAAAAAGAAATGAACTTATTGATAAACAGAAAATAGAAGAGATAGAAAAATTTGGAATTGCCAAGGTAAAAATTCGTTCTCCTATTACTTGTCGCTCTGATCATGGTGTATGTGAAAAGTGCTATGGATTAGACCTTTCTTCTAGAAAAATGGTAAATATCGGGGAAGCAGTTGGTGTTGTTGCTGCTGAATCTATTGGAGAACCAGGGACCCAGCTTACTTTGAGGACATTTCACGCTGGTGGCGCGGCTGTTGCAGACATTACAACTGGATTGCCAAGAATTGAAGAACTATTTAGTGCTCGTAGTCCAAGAGGTAAAGCTTTTATCTCTTTGCTTACAGGACTTGTGGAAATTAAAGAGGATAAGGCAAAGAAAACAATTACAATCACAAATGAGAAAAATGAAAAAGTAAAATTTGTTACCGCAGGTGATAAAAAGCTCAATGTAAACGCAGGGGATGTTGTAAAAGTTGGTGATGTGTTAAGCAAGGGACCATTTGATCCTCGCGAAATTCTTGAGGTTAATGGAGTAATTGCAGCAGCACGTTATTTAATTCAAGAAATCGAAAAAGTATACAAATCGCAAGGTGTGGATATTAATGTTAAACATATAGAACTTGTGGTAAAGCAAATGTTTAACAGAGTCAAAATAATTGGTGCAGGAGATACTAATTATTATGAAGGCGAAATAGCTACTATTGATTCTGTACTTACTGCCAATCGGATTGCTAAAGCACGTGGTGGAAATACCGCATGTTTCAAATTTTTAATTCAGGGAATAACAAAAGCTGCACTCTCTTCTGATAGTTTTCTTTCTGCTGCATCATTCCAGGAAACTCCAAGAGTTCTGGCCGAAGCTGCAATTAAAGGAAAGATTGATCTACTTAGAGGGATGAAAGAATCTATTATTGTTGGGAAGAAGATTCCAGCAGGTACAAATTTTAAATTTGAGGAATGAGCTATGACTCATTCCTCAAATGATTTTGCTTGACAAGAAAAGTTGTTTTGCTATAATTACCTTTCGTGTGAAATAAAAATTAGTAGGAGGATTATTTAATGTTTACATTTAATCAATTAATAAGGAAGCCGCGAAAGAGTAAAAAAGAGAAAGGCAAAACCCCTGCTTTAAGAGGATGTCCTCAAAAACGTGGAGTTTGCGTGCAAGTGAAAACTGCAACTCCCAAAAAGCCTAATTCTGCTTTAAGAAAAATAGCAAGGGTAAGGCTTACTAATGGAGCTGAAGTAACTGCGTATATTGGAGGTGAAGGACATAATTTGCAAGAACACTCAATGGTTTTGGTGAGAGGCGGAAGAATAAAAGACCTTCCTGGTGTTAGATATCATATTGTGCGTGGAGCTCTTGATGCTGCCGGTGTTGTAGATCGAAAAAGAGGTAGGTCCAAGTATGGAACAAAAAAACCGAAAGATATTAAAGGAGGTGCCTGATGCCTCGCCGAGGAGTTATAAAGAGTAGGAAAATTTTAAGAGACCCGGTGTATAATAGTGTGAAACTATCTAAATTAATAAACAATGTAATGTTAGATGGTAAAAAAAGTTTATCTCAAGCAATTGTTTATGGAGCATTTGATATTATTAAAGAAAAAGTGAAGAAAGACCCTTTGGAAATTTTTGAATTGGCTCTTTCTAATGTAAGGCCTTTAGTACAGGTTAAACCAAGGAGAGTTGGAGGGTCTACTTACCAGGTACCTTCGGAAGTCGAAAAAGGAAGAGGAGAAAAAGTTAGTTTAAAATGGATCGTAAGAGCTTCAAGAGTCAGGACGGGTAAATCTATGATAGAAAAACTTGCACAAGAAATTATAGATGCCGCTAATGAAACAGGTGGAGCCTACAAGAAGAAGACAGATGTGCATAAGATGGCTGAGGCAAACCGTTCCTACTCGCATTTTAGATGGTAGAAGCAAATAAATA
>JAYELD010000114.1 GCA_034717215.1 Caldisericota bacterium | reverse complement strand
GTTTTCTTTTTGCCATTATTATATAGGAATGGGGAAATTATTTTGTCTCTATCCCTAATCCTAGCCATTTTGGTCCTCCGTACGTTCCAAGGACGCTTCCTACTTGTAGTAGTGCTGTGGGTATTTTTAAAATTTTTTCAATTTCTTGCTTAAACTTTTTACCTTCCTCTAAATTTGCTCCGCAGTGAACTCCAATCTTATTTATGCCGGTATTGTTATTTATTTTTTCGGCGTAATACAATAGTTTTGCTTTAGCTTTTTTCCACGATCTTGAGATGCCTTCAACCTTTGTTTTTCCATTTGTAAAGGAGACAATCGGTCTGATGTGAAGAATGGACCCTGCCAGGGCTTCTGCCTTATTCAGCCTTCCTCCTTTTACCATATAATCTAAATCATCCAGTATAAATCTGGATAGCATTTTCTTAACTTGAGCTTTTATAGAGGAGCATATATATTCAAAATTTTCTACATTTTTTATTGAATTAAGAGCTTTTTCTATCAAGAATCGAATAATAAGTGCAGTGGATAAAGAGTCTACTATACAAATTTTTTCTGTGTTTAGTGTTTTTTTTGCAACTGTTGCTGCGTTTACAGTACCGCTTAATTTTCCGGAAATATGTATAGAAATAATGTCGTTACCTTTTTCTAAAATTGGCTTATATACATTGATAAAATCCTGTGCTGAGGGTTGAGATGTTTTCGGTAGTAACTCACTTTCTGTGAGTCGTTTATAAAATTCATTTGTCGTAATATCCACTCCTTCACTGAAATGGTTTTCTCCAAAAGATACTTTAAGCGGGACAATTTTTATATCATTTTCTTTTATGAAACTTTTATCTAAATATGCTGTTGAATCTGTTACAATTTTAATCATTTTTTACCCTCCATTAAGATTTCTGTTTTTATTATAATATTTTGGCCGATTTTTAAAATACTAAATCTGCTTGTAATAATTGAATATGAATTTCTTTTGTAGTTATATAAAATACTTAAGTACATGAATTTTCTGATTCTTTTAACAGAACTCAACGCACTGAGTGGTTATGCAGTAAGATTTTTATATCGTTTGATTTTCCTGAAAGTTATAACAAGATAGAAATTGTTGCAGATAAATTTGGTTTTACTTTAGAGGTAGAAGGCGGCATAAAGAGATCTGTTGAAGATTCCAGTTCTTTAATACTTTAGGATACTTTATCCCCAAAACTTGCTTGTGTGCGTGATAGAAACTGATGAAATTGTTTTTGATCGAGATTCTCTTATTGTTAGTAACCTGTAATTTCTACGTAAGCATACCCCTTTACTTTCTTTTTAAATAGTGTGCCGTTTACACTGGAAAGTGCTTCAAGATAGTCCGGTGTGAAAAAAGAATGTATTATCTGTCCCTCCATTACCGAGTGAATAAAAAATTCTCCATATTTTGAACCAAGTTTCCAATGTTCTGGATACTGTTTTTGCCAGTATAGAAATCCTTATCCAAAATTTGTAAATTGAATGTATTGTCTCTTAAAATTGTTCCATCTTCGAGTATTATTGTTATGAGTTGGTTTATCACATTTCCTTTGTTGTCTCTTAGATTAAATGCCATTATGTCGACATTATTATTGAACCTCAAGCTAAACCAATCCCAATGCGGATGAATTTTGAAGTTTCCCCACTGATGATCTTGCCAGACAGAACCTTTTACATTTAGTATCTCATCTTTTCTTTTTAAAGTTCCCTTTGCTTTTAGAGAAGTAATTGAGTGGTAATAGGAATTACCCGCATTACCCATCTGAGTGATTCCATTATCTCCGTGAGGGACTATCGTTTTTGAGGGAGAGAGTGTAAGAAACATCGAATACTCTTTAAAATCTGCTTGTAGGTTGTATGATTGGGCATTGGAAAGCAAATTGGTATTCATATTTCTTATTTCAAGTATTTTATCTGTGCCAATATGAAATACTGGGCTTAACCTTTCTCTAAACAAAAATTTTTTATTTTCTATATCTGTCATTGCAAAATGTGATACAATTTGTATAGGGAATAGTTTAAGTATCCCCACATTTGGAGGAAATTCTATCTTAAAGAATGTAAGCTCAAAACCAAATTTTTGATTGAGAAATCCTGTGAAATACCACCATTCGGTGGAAACCCCTCTGTGCGGAAGAAAATCTAGGTCTGTTATGGCTCTTTCTGTGTAGTTACCTCTACCTGCTAAACTGTTGAACAGGGCAAGATGGATTTTTTTAA
Source organism: Caldisericota bacterium (assembly GCA_034717215.1). NCBI lineage: Bacteria > Pseudomonadati > Caldisericota > Caldisericota bacterium. The sequence goes on along the minus strand of JAYELD010000114.1, from coordinate 5,490 downwards.
GTGGATTTTTTATAATCTTTCCTCTTTTATTGGTACTTCACCTGCTCTAAATACTGCAAATTTTGTTGCAAGTGGGCCAATTATTTCAAAAATTATTACTGCTGCAAGGACAATGGTTGGTATGGATGAAAGTTCTGGAAAAAGATTGCTTATGAATATAGCGAAGCCTATTGCAACACCTGCTTGCGGAAGCATAGCAACTCCTAAGTATTTTTGTACTTGCTTGGGTGCTTTTGTAACGAATGCACCAAAGGTTCCGCCAAATATTTTTCCTGTAGTTCGAAGTATTACGTAAAGTGCTCCAATTACTCCCACTTTTGGCAGAAGGGTTATGTCCAGGTTTGAACCTGAGAGGATGAAAAAAATTACAAGAAGTGGAGCACTCCACGCTTCTATCGAACTGAATGTTTTTTCTATGTTTCCCCCGAAATTTACAAAGGTAGCACCTAACATCATACTGCTAAGAAGGGGGGAGATATTAAATTGCTGTGATAATCCTGTGGTGATGAATATGAATGAGAATGCAAGTATCATCTTTTGTTCCTTTCCTTTAAAGAATTTTTCTATCTTTGACATTACAATTCCCATTAAGAATCCTATAAGCATTGAAAGAAAGATAGCTTTTGTAGGAATAAATATGGCAAGTATGGGGTTTAATTGTTCATTTCTTAGAAGAACTCCTGCAATAACTATGGCGATATCAAATAGAAGTATTCCTATTGCATCATCAAATGAAACAGCCATAAGGATATAGTTTGTTAAAATGCCTTTTGCTTTGTATTCTCTTATTATCATAAATGTTGCTGCTGGCGCTGTTGCAGCAGCGCATGCACCGAGCAAGAGTGCGGTTGGTATTAGATGCTGAATATTTATGAGGTGAGTTTTTGATAGACAAATGATTCCGGCAGCAACAATTATTGTGGTAATGAGGGATTGGATTATGGCTATCCATATTGCTTTTGTCCCTATTTTTTTGATGGTTGTCCACTTAAACATATCTCCGATGAGAAACGCAATAAAAGAAAGGGATATTATGGTGATGTAGCTTTCGATGTTTTTTAGCCCCGGGTGTATAAAACCTGAGACTGATCCTCCAAGCAGTGTTCCTACTAATACATACGCCAGAACTCTTGGAATTTTGAGCATTGCTAAAAGCTTTGCAGCAACAATGCCGATTAAAATTATTAGTCCAAAGTTTAATATAACATTCACACTTGCCTCTTTTCTTGTTCTTATAACGGTTTTATTATAGTAAAGATTTTTTTGATGTAAAGTGCCGATACAATTAAATTAGAAACATAACAATTTTTGAAAATTTTTTGATAATTATTTTCTACCTGTCGAGCCAATAGGGAATTTGTTTGTGTTGGATATTTGAAAATGTTATTTAATGAAGATTGATGTGATATTTGTTGCAGTGAAGTTTTTGACAAATAACTAAGTGTGGTATACTATTTTGTGCTTTGAAAGGTGGGCTCAATATGGGTTTTAAGAAGACAAACAATTTGTTCTCTACAGAGTTGATGAAATGAGTGCAGTTGCAGTATTAATTGTTCTAATATCTTCATTTATTCACGCAACGTGGAATTTCCTTGCTAAAAAAAGTGGGGATAAACTCACTTTTTTTTGGCTCGTGATGATATTGCAGACGTTGATCTATTTACCTTTTGCTGTTTTTTTTCTGTATAAAACCTCTATTTCTCTTTATGGCTGGTATGCTATTTTTGCAAGTGGTATTGTTCATGCATTTTACTGGTATTTTCTTTCAAAAGCTTATACGTACGAAGATTTATCTCTTGTGTATCCGATTGCACGATCAGCTCCGGCTTTAGTGCCAATACTTGCTTTTCTGTTTCTTAATGAAAGGCTGAAATTACTTGGAGTAGTGGGCATTATTATTGTTCTTATTGGCGTGTATGCCACCTCTCTTAACAGCTTTAACTTGAGAAAATTTTTTAGGCCTTTTTATGATAGGGAAAATAAAGGTATTAGTTTTGCCTTTCTCACTCTTTTTACCGTATCTATGTATTCTCTTATTGATAAAGTTGGTGCTAAATATGTAAATCCAATTCTCTATGTTTATTTCTTTGTGATAGTCTCTTTTATTATACTTTCTCCAATTATTTTATTAACCGAAAAAAGATCTATGATAAAATCAGAGTTGAAAAATAACAAAACCGGAATAATTTTAGTGAGCATAATGATTATATTGTCCTATGCTCTTATTATTTTTGTTATGCGGATTTTTCCTGTAAGTTACATCGTTTCAGTAAGGCAAGCTGGAATTGTGTTTAGTGTCCTCCTTGGCACTTTCCTTCTTAAAGAAAAATATGGAAAAGTAAGATTAACGGCATCAATACTTATCTTTATAGGCATATTTTTCATTGCCATATTTGGTAAAATGTAGCATTCAGAAATTGATTTTTACTTTAATGTCTCAACCTTTCGTATAATTTTTCGAAATGTTTATGGCCTTCTTCTATACTTATATCTTGTATCCAGTCGAGAATAGAAGTTGAGCAGCCATCAGACCCTAATCCACCGCGGAATCCATACTTATCACCGCACCATATACCGCTAACTTTCTCTCCAGGGAATCCATAATTTGTTAAGTCATTAATCAAAAGATGGCCTTCTGGTGGTTCACCCACATTGACAACCGGGAACCTATATACTCCTCCACCACTGCAATCTTCACCAACTTCTATATTAAATATGCGCCGAAGTAAATGCTCTCCGCATTCTCCCCCGACTTCTTCTTCACCCCTAAGCTTTCTGCCTAGCTCTTCTGCAGTCCTATTTCCCATGTTTCTTCTATCTTCTCTACCTGTCTCGAAACCATCATCCTCATAAAGGGCGGCAGTAAAGCCTATAATATAATATGGGTTGATCTCGCCATCAAACACGACAAGATTAATCTCTCTTATCTCGTTATCATCAACCTGATCAAAACGTGGTTCTCCAACGGACCAGGTGGTAACGCCTTCAGGGTATACCGAGAATCCGGTGATTATCACGTAGGGTTCATCATGAACCCAGTTATGCCAGCCAAAGAACCATATCTTTTCAGGATTGGTCTCATCTATGCAGTAAAGATTGTCTACAACTATTCGAACGTGTGGAAGTTCTTCGTTTGTAAAGTCTTTTTCTATATGATACTCTATCCGATAATGATAATCGCTTCCTTGAAATGTCAAATCCCCTTCAATTCTTAACGAAGGTATTCCCCCTTCAGGGCTTGAGGGAGGAGTGGCTCCAGGTGTATCCCTCAATGTCGCATAGTCCCATGCTGCTACCTGGGTCCCATTAAGGTGGTCATCCTTCCAGAAGGTAAGCATGTCTACGAAGGTATCCCAGACCCACAATATAGCCTTTCCTATCCACTGCAGAATACCACCTATAAGGTTGACAAGACTACCCAAAATATTATCCCAATCCCACCCCAAAGTATCGGGTAAAACTATAGTCACAGCCTCACAAGCCTGACATGTGGGGTATAAACAATGCTTATCTTCTGACGCATAAAGATATAGCCTGTTATCACGGAATTCGAGTTCTGAGCAGGTCTCTTCCGTTCCAACCTTTTCGCTATTAAAATCACAAATTCCAGCCTCGTTACACGATACTCCTATTGGCTCCCAAAGGTCATCTCGCTTGTTACAGCCGCCGTGAGCTTGAATGTATATGCATTCTAGTTGAATGGTATCTGGCGCTCTACCCTCTTCTAGATTTTCTACTATCTTCCAGGCCATTATGAGTTGTTCTGTATCCCCATTGTGTGCTTCAAACAGCTTAATCTCCAAGTACCTGCCATAGTCTTTGCTCCAGCTCACAATGTAGTAGAACAGGATAAATCTCTGACCACGACTGTTTGTATAGGGAGTAATCCTGGCGAAGTTGACCACTTTATGTCCAGGGAGCACATCCTCCAGTTCCTCCAGGGTAACATATGGTCTGTCTGAAAGGCTCCTCAATCCCGGATCGCGGTCATGTTCAAACAGGTTATCTTCCTCGTCTAATTCAATCCAGGGGTTGAGTTCCACCATTGCCGCATTCTCCCAGCAGTCGTTGATTCCATCCTCATCCTCATCTGGGAAGCCAAAAATTGGTATACTACTTTTCATCATCCTACCTCCAGAATAAAAAGTAAAAGTTATAGGGAGGCATCCAAACGAAAGTATTCGTGGTCTTGCAAGGTTTCTATTTCCTCCTTTATCACAAACCATTGCATTGACAACTATAGTTTTGACTCCATCTTCCGAAAATAATTCTATTGCAGCTGCTTTGTAAAGCCCACTCGCAGCGTCAAAACTTTGTGTGGTGATGCCTACTTCCCTCCAATCCCCAGCTATGGATGAGCCATCGTGATAGGCTCTATCTATTTTTACAAATGCGCTCCTTATACCTTTGTCGTCCTCTGCGAGAATTCTTATTTCGACATCTTCGTTCGTCTCAGGTTCATCATTGCTGAACTCTATGTTTAAATTGGGAACATTTAAGTCTAAGGGCTCAAAGGTAAAATCGCATCTACTGTGGCCGGTGCCATCCATTTCTAAAATGTATTTGTCTGGATCCCAGCTCCCCTTCCACTCACATTCGTATTCATAAGATTGGTAAACTGGCATTATTATATAAGTGCCGGTACAAGAAACTCTTGCTTGATACCAGTAGTCATTCCCAACCCGTGAAACATCAACATACGAAAAAGTGCCATCTGGATCACAAGCTAAATGCGTGTGAGGACATATACCAGTGACAGGGTCAACAGGATAGGGTCTATTAGTAATAGGATTAATATCACAAATCTCCTTAGACTCACAGATTTTAATTTTTAGCGTATCTGAATCGTAGGGGAAGTCATAGATCTTACCAGAAATAAAACACATAGTCAGAGTTATTGGCGGTTGTTGTATTGAAATAGTTACATCAATTGTTTTCTCTTCAGAAATCCCTTTATTCTTATAGTCGTCAATAGCCTCTGCCCGATAGCTTAAGGCACCTCTATCATAGGGTCCTCCAGTATACTTGCATTCCCAGTATTTTCTCCCCTCAGTATCTGTTTTTTCGATTCCGGGAGTGCATTCCTTAACCTGCTTGTTATTTATGAAGATTAATATTCTGGCAACACTGGTATTATCTGTTGCATCAGCGGTAAAGGTTACTTTATCGGCAGTGGTGATCTTTGAAGGTGAGTAAGTAATTGTTACCTTCGGTGGAGTAGTATCCGCTGGGTACTTACACGTCTTTTCAAGGTAGTTGTTTTGTTCATTAGATTCTTTTACCTTGTTATAACCATCGGCACATACTTTTATCCTTATATCCTTAGACTCGGGCCATTTGTATTCCTTAAACCATGAACTATATGTCATCGTATATACTACTCCAGGTTGTGAGGAAACATATCTTTGATTATACTTCGTATGTATGGTTGAAGATATGAGGGAAAGTGAGTAAGTTTGTTTCTGTCATTGGTTCATAGAAACCGTCCGG
>JAYELD010000113.1 GCA_034717215.1 Caldisericota bacterium | reverse complement strand
AACTTCACAACATAGTACCTTGAATTGCTGTTAAATAGATAATCCATTATAAGCACTTCTCTCAGCCATGGATCGGGATAAGATAAAGTTTCGATCTGATATATCGCTTTTAAATCCTTTGTTGTCGCCAATGAAATATGCAGAGCTAACCCAATCATTTTTTTCCTTTGAATATCAAATTTACAGAACGAAGGTATGTGGGAGTAAGAGAAAGAGGATCATCCACTATATTTCCCTCTGTAAACTTCTCGAAAGATTTTTTTGCAAATTCATTAAAAGTTGGAATATGCACAATCACACTTTTCCCCTTTAAAACATTTCTCAAAGAACTCACAGGGGTGATAATTGTGGTTTCTATTTGCAACAATTCCTCCAGATTTGTGCATAAATCCTGTTCTATTCGTTTTCCAAAATTAAAACGAGAGGCAAAATATGCGTTTCTCCCAACAGGGATAACCGGAACCACTTCTTTCTCAAAACCCGATGCAATAAGCTCAAGTGAATTTAAGGCAACTAAAGGTATATTGAGCAAAAAAGCAAGCATTTTCCCTTCCACCACACCAATACGTGTTCCTGTAAAACTACCAGGTCCTTTTACAACCGATATAAAATCAATATCCTTTGGAGAAAAAGAAAAAAGCTCCATCATACTTTCCACTACATAAAGAATATTATTTGGCTGCTTTAAGGGAGGATTTTCTGCTACGGAAAAAAATAGCTTTTCCTCAGAAGAAAATACAATCATCGTAGGAGAAAACGCATTATTAATACAAAGTCCATTCATTAATATTCACTCCCTGCTCTAATATTTCTACAGAAAGAATTCTTTTATTCTTGCCTGCTTTCTCTATCCGGATTTCGATAGATGGTTTAATATAATTCTTCATTTTTTCTGCCCACTCAATAAGAATAAATCCATCTCTATCAAAGTATTCAAAAAAACCTAACTCATCAATCTCCTCAAGATCCTTCAATCTATACAAATCAAAATGATAGAAAGGTACTTTTCCTGAACAATACTCTCTAATAAAAACAAATGTAGGACTATCAATATTTTCTTCTACGCCCAATCCTCCAGCAAATCCTTTCGCAAAAACGGTTTTACCGGCACCTAATTTACCTTCAAGGAATAGTACTCCCTTCTTAATACCGCTACCAATAAGATGCATTGCAAGATTCTCACCAATTGTTCTCGTCTCTTTCTCGCTATATGATACAATATTTGCATTTTTCATTTTTTTATTACTCGCCCATATAATAACAAATATCACTAAACTTTCAAAGAAAATAAGGATGTAAATTATATAAAAAAATATATTGCTTTCAACTTATTGTAAAATTTTTGAGTTTCAATCTATTTTAAAAAGACAATGTTGTACAAAAATATTTTCAATGGTTTAATAAGTATGTGCTAACATTTTAAAAATTTTTATTTTAAAGTATTGACATGGGAACCAAATTTCATATAATATATTTAGCACTCAAGGTAATGAAGTGCTAAAAATAATAAATATAACAGAAAAGGAGGTTTTAGTATGGCTAAAATTGAACCAATTGGCGATCATCTTGCAGTGCAAATTGAAGAATCTGAAGAAAAAACAAAATCAGGCATTGTACTGCCAGATACAGCGAAAGAGAAACCACAAAAAGGTAAAGTCGTGGCAGTAGGCAGCGGTAGAATGCTTGATAGTGGGAAAAAAGTCCCTCTTGAAGTAAAAAAGGGAGATATGGTGATTTTCTCCAAGTATGCGGGAACAGAAGTAAAATTGGAAGGGGAAAAATATTTGATCCTTTCCGAAAACGACATTTTAGCAATTCTTAAATAAGGAGGCAAAACATGGAGGCAAAACAAATTCTATTTAGCACAGATGTAAGAAAGGCCATAAAAGATGGTGTCGACAAATTAACAAATACAGTAAAAGTTACACTTGGGCCAAAAGGAAGACACGTAGCATTAGAGAGGAAGTTTGGTTCTCCATTACTCTCTGATGACGGTGTGACTATTGCAAAGGAAATTGAATTAGAGGATCCGAATGAGAATATTGGTGCACAGCTTGTAAAAGAAGTGGCATCCAAGACAGAAGATATCGCAGGTGATGGCACAACAACTGCAACAGTGCTAGCGCAAGTAATGATCAACGAAGGAATAAAAAATGTTACTGCCGGTGCAGGCCCATTGCTCCTCAAAAAGGGAATGGATAAAGCTGTAAAAACAGTAGTAGAAGAAATGCAGCATCTTAAAAAAGACATCAGCACAAATGAAGAAATCGCACAAATTGGAACAGTATCTTCAAAACATCAAGAAATAGGCACCGCCATTGCAAACGCCTTAGAAAAAGTGGGTAAAAATGGTGTTATCACAGTCGAAGAATCACAAACCTTAGGCATTGATGTAAAAACAGTTGAGGGTATGCAATTTGATAGGGGATATGTATCACCATATTTTGTGACTGATCCCGACAGAATGGAAACAGAATTAAAAGATCCTTTTATAGTCATCACAGACAAAAAAATATCTTCAGTACAGGATTTTTTGCCACTTTTAGAAAAAATTGTCCAGAAAGGTAGACCATTCGTCATTATTGCAGATGATTTAACTGGTGAAGCCCTTGCAACACTGGTACTTAATAAAATAAAGGGGACTTTCTCCTGCGTAGCAGTGAAAGCACCTGGATTTGGCGACAGAAGAAAAGCAATGCTTCAGGACATTGCAATTCTTACGGGGGGGCAAGTCATATCAGAAGATCTCGGACTTAAATTTGAAAGTGTAACGCTTGATATGCTAGGAAAAGCAGACACCATAAAAGTAGATAAAGATAATACAACAATTGTCGGTGGGAAAGGAAACAAAAAAGATATAGATGCAAGAATCAACCAAATTAAGGAGCAAGTTAAAACAACAACTTCAAATTATGACAAAGAGAAATTGGAAGAAAGGCTTGCAAAACTTGCTGGAGGCGTTGCAATCATTAAGGTAGGCGGCGCTACAGAAACAGAGATGAAGGAAATGAAGCATAAAGTAGAAGACGCAGTAGCCGCAACAAAAGCAGCCCTTGCAGAAGGCATTGTAGTAGGCGGAGGAACAATATATTTAAACACGCTCCATGCTCTTGATACAATTAAAGCAGAAGAAGACGAAAAAACAGGTATTGAAATTGTAAAAAAAGCATTAAAAGAGCCAATAAAACTCATTGCACAGAATGCAGGATACGACGGAGTTATTGCACTTCATAAAGTATTGGAATCCAAGAAGAACACAGGATTTAATGCAGAAACAGGAAAATTTGAAGATATGTTCAAGGCAGGCATTATCGACCCACTCAAAGTCGTAAGAATTGCTCTACAAAATGCAGAAAGCATTGCATCACTCCTTATAAGTACAGAATCCATCGTTACAAGCATTCCCAAAGAAGAAAAACCAATGCCAGCTGCTCCACAATATCCAGGAGCAGGATATTAATATCTAAAAATAGAATAAAAATGCCTCTCCTTGCGAGAGGCATTTTTATTTATATCAAATCTTCATACTGAAGTATACAAACACCATTTTACATAAAACTTTTTTCTTCTACTAAAATCCGTAAGTTAAATAAAAAATCTAAACTCCCATATTACAAAACAACAACTCCTAACGTAAGTTTCGCAAAATACGATACACACCATTTTAAATACTTCCTCAAAACATCATCTCTCATTGCAAATCTGCAATCTTATTATATAATAGCAATGGAGGGGAGTGCATGATGAATGAAGCAAATAACATTGTTGCCATTTTATTCTGGTCTTTTATACTTCTTGCGCTGATCAGTCCCTGGTTTAGGCAAAAAAATCTGGAAAGCGCACGGCTTTCATTAATACACAAAATAGAAAAAAAGAGGAAATCACGAGTCATTGCGCTTATTCATAGACAAGAAACAATGGCTTTACTCGGCTTCCCAATACTGAAATACATAAATATAGAGGACTCGGAAGCAATACTTCGAGCCATAAGATTAACACCAAATAAAATGCCTATAGATATTATACTGCATACCCCAGGAGGATTGGTGCTCGCAACAGAACAAATAGCCCATGCATTAATACAACACAAAGGAAAAGTCAACGTATTTATCCCACATTATGCAATGAGCGGGGGAACAATGATTTCTCTTGCCGCTGATGAGATTATAATGGATGAAAACGCTGTTTTGGGTCCCATAGATCCACAACTGGGGCAGTATCCTGCTTCTTCAATTTTGAAAGTCTTAAAGGAAAAAAATAAAAATAAGATAGACGATGAAACACTAATTTTGGCAGATATGGCAAAAAAGGCTGTGCGCCAAGTAAAAACATTTGTCAAAACAATACTCATCTCAAATGACTATTCTGAAAAAAAAGCCGAACAAATTGCAAAAATATTGACAGAAGGCAAATGGACTCATGACTATCCCATTATATATCAAGAAGCAGAAAAATTAGGATTGAATGTTTCCAAAAATATGCCAGAAGAAGTTTATCTGCTAATGAATCTATACCCCCAAAATCCAACTCTAAGACCGTCTGTATACTATGTGCCTCTTCCATATAAACAACCAAAGAAAATACCAAAAAAACCATCAAAATGAATAACGACAACGATACAGTAAACGTTAATAAATTCGAAAGAATTATAAGAGTAGCAATAGGTATTCTAATTTTCTATCTTGGCACTCAGGTAACAAATATCAAAAATTTATTTGATACAGGATATTATATGTCTCCTTCCGTAAAATACTTGCTTGCTCGGATAATTGCCTTCTCTCCAAATACTTTTAGAATTATTGGCTGGTTTGTTGGATTTATACTCATCTTTACGGGTATTAATGGTTTCTGCCCTTTCTATAAACTGTTTCATATCAATACAAATAAAAAATAATAGAAAAAGAATATTTTTTTGATGCCTAGAGTTAAAGATCCATATAAAAATAAATTATAAATTTTTTACAAAAATCTTTTTACTAAAAAAGATTTTTCTTAACCAATATTCTTTTGTCTTATAAAAACCTATTTTATTGAACGCACAAATTGAATCCTTATTATAAGAATCTATTGCAACGCAGGCTCTTGAATATCCATGTTTTTTAAATACATCTATGGCATATTTTGTTTCATTGTATATTAAACCTAACCCGCGAAATTCTGGAAATGTAAAACAATCAAAAAAATAGATATCGCCTTTCCCCAATCGAAATAGCAAAAACTGCTTTTTAGAGCAGGCCAAAAAACAGTAAGAAGCAAATTCGCCATCGATAAAAGAAACAACAAGTTTTATTGTCGCAGAAAGCCTGTATTTAAAAATACGGAGTTTTTCATATCCTAGATTTTTTTTAATCTTGGCTTTCAAAAAGGATGGCAACTCATCAAAAGAATAAAATATTTTGCTTTCTGATTTTACTCTCGGCTTCATAAATTTTACTTTATCAAAGGAAAGCTCAAAATAATAAATAATGCGTTTTTCATAGATATTCGACTTTAATGTTTTTAAAAAATTTTTAGGTCCTATACAAATCAAATAAAATAAAAGTAGTTTAATTCTTCCCATATTTTATTATAATATAAGCATGGAAATCACAAAAGAACAATTTGAAGAAATAATTAAAGAGAGTTTAGAGGAAATACCTGACTACTTTAAAAAACACATTCAAAATCTTGAATTCCTTACTATGGACTACCCAACAGTGGCCATGTTGAAAAGAATACATCTTTATAAAAAAGGCACTTTGCTTGGATTATACGAAGGAATACCTCTTAGAAAAAGAGGGCCGGGATATCAAGGAGTACTTCCAGACCGTATAATACTGTTTATCGGCCCTATCCTTCATGAAGCAAATAGAAAAAAAATACCATTTAAAGAAAAAGTTAAAAAAGTATTAATGCATGAAATTGGTCACTATTTTGGACTTTCGGAAAAAGAGTTAAGAGAAATGGGGATTAGATGAAATTCAGAAGTATGATCAAAAAAAAACTATTTGTACTACTTACATTAATATTTATATTTTCTACCGCAGAAACGCTAAATGAAGCCAACTACACCCTCCATCAAACACCATTTCCCATTCAAAAAGAATGGGGAGCAATGGATATATTGAAAAATGGAGGAACAATAAAGATACATCGTACTGCACGACCAAAAACACTAAAAGGACTGTATATAACAGGGTGGACTGCAGGCCTGGACCGGTTTAGCGATTATATAAAAATTGCAAAAGAAACTGAGATAAATACATTCATTATAGATATAAAAGATGCAACGGGTTACCTCTCTTACAAATCAACTGTGCCTCTTTCAAAAGATATCAATTCTTCAATTGAAAAAATAAGCAATATACAAAAAATTGTTGCACAGTGTAAAGAAAACGGCATCTATACTGTTGCAAGAATCGTTGTGTTTAAAGATCCACTTCTTGCTGCTAAAAGAAAAGATCTCGTAATCAAAAAAAGCAATGAGACAATCTATTATGATAGAAGCAATATTCCCTGGGTTGACCCGTATTCAGAAACAGTATGGCAATACAACGTAGAGATAGCAGAAGAAGCTATCTCAATGGGGTTTGAAGAAATACAGTTTGACTATATACGTTTCCCTGCCGTGCCAAATGGCATAGAACTTTTATATCCTTCCAATAAAAAAGCCATTTCGAAAGAAGACAATATCCAGTTGTTCCTTAAATATGCAACAGACCGAATACATAAATACGGAATAAAAGTAGAAGTGGATATATTTGGTTTGGTGTTATCTGCAACAGATGATTTGGGAATAGGTCAAAATCTTGAAAAAATAGCTACCTACGCTGATTATTTATGCCCTATGGTTTACCCATCACATTACGCGCGAGGAAGCTATGGCATCGAAAATCCTGATGCTCATCCTTATGAAACAATTCTTTTGACCCTTCAGTATGGAATAAAACGCCTTAAAACAATCGATTCAAAATGCAAACTTATATCGTATCTTCAAGATTTTTCATTATACTCTTTTTACGGTAAAAATGAAGTACAGCTAGAAAAAAAAGCAGTTTATGATAACGGATTAACAGATTGGTTTCTGTGGAATGCAGCAAATATATATATAATAGATGCATTAGAAAAAGAATAGCAACAAAATAAAACTATTACATTGAAACAACGAATTATTTATAATAAACTATGAATAAAGAAAGGAAAAGATGAGAGAAATTAAAGAACACCCAGTTCTGCATTTCAAAAAACAGGGAAAAATTCATTTTGTATTTGAAGGGAAAGAAATAGAGGCATATCAAAACGAAACTGTTGCAATGGCATTGTTTCGCAACGGTTTGAATGTATTTTCTAAAAGCACCAAGCTCCATAGGCCAAGAGGTATGTTCTGCGCAATAGGAAAATGCTCATCCTGTATGATGAGAGTAAACGGCATACCTAACATAAAAACCTGCATTCTTCCTGTAAGAGAAAAAATGGTTGTTGAAAGACAAGATGGAATGGGAGAAAAACCGGACAGAATTGAACATTTCGAACCTCCGATTGAAATAAATAGAGACGTAGTCATCATTGGGGGAGGACCGGCAGGTTTAAGTGCTGCAATTACACTTAAAAAATACGGAGTGTCACCATTAATCGTCGAACAAAATCCACTTCTTGGTGGACAACTTATTAAGCAAACACATAAATTTTTTGGTTCGGAAAGAGAAAAAGCAGGAACAAGAGGCATAAAAATCGCATCCGAAATGATTAATACGATAAAAGAGAAAA
>JAYELD010000112.1 GCA_034717215.1 Caldisericota bacterium | reverse complement strand
CTATGACTAATTTATTATATTTCTGGAGGTTGTTTTTTCCATTTTTTAAGGCATTTTCAATGACTACTGCCAGTAGCTTCCCAGAGAGCAGAGCCGGGTATATGCCTGCTGCCGTAAATGGATCGACAAGATTTCCTGCTTCTCCTGCCAGCGCTATTCGTCCGCTTGTAAGGGGCTCTTCTCCTCCCCATAGAGATATCGGATAGATTTTTGTTTCTCCTTTCCCTTTGTCGAATTTTTCAACAGTTCCTTTAGAAGAGCTTAAAAAATACTTTTGTAATGCACCACTTCCTGCTGAATAATGATTTTGTTTTGGGAGCATCCATCCATAACCCAAATAATTGTACCCTAAGAATAATTTTGCAGTATTTGGCTTTATGATATTTTTTTGAAAAACTTCTTTTTCTTCTCCCAGGATGAATCTTTTTTTTCTGGCAAGTCCGCTCAATATAGAAACTTTGCTTCCCACTCCATCTGCTCCGATAAGAAATTTTGTGGTGTATGTTGTTTTATCCGTATGGACTGATATGTTGTTTTTTTCATTGTTAAAGCCGATAAACTTTTCATTATAATGAACGTTTAATCCCTTTCTTAAATGGTGGTCAAATTTTGTCCGTTCTACGCCATGTAAAAATGGTTTATTCAGTTTGACTGTGCTGCTCAGCTTATCTTTAAAATCTATTGATAGTGTATCGTATTCCGTTTTTTCAAAATCTTTCAGGTTATTGGGCAGGATATCCATTATTCCAGGAGGGATACCGCCTGCGCATACTTTGTCTCTATAGCTTCCTCCTTTTTCTATAATGAGATAGTCGATATTTTTTTCTTTTAGATATTGCCCTACTGTTGCTCCAGCAGGCCCCCCGCCTATAATAATCACGCTATAGTTTTTCATAAGTTACCTGTACTAAAGAAAGCAACTATTGGTGTTTTCATTTTGGTTTGAGTATTAGAACCTTTAATTGTCTTCTTTTGCGCTTTCATTGTTCATCTCCTTAATATAAATTCTATCCCAAACTTTAAATCTTTTCAAGTTAAATGAATTTAATTTATAAATGCCTAAGCCATAAAGCTTTCAATATGTATTACTGCTAATATTATTAATAAACGGGATAGGAGTATATATTGACACAGATAATCATAATGTAAAACCAATCATAATAAATGATAGGACAATGTTGCCACTCCGTTTTGTTGCAGAATCTCTTGGTTGCGATGTCGGCTGGGACAACGATACAAGAATAATAATGATTACCTACGGCGGGTAAATAGATAAAGAAATAAAGTCTAATAGGGCAGGTAAACAACCTGCCATATTTTTATTATTATCACTCAAAAAAATTGCAATGTTTTAAAAAAGTAATAAAATTTCTTTGAGTGATAAAAATTGCTCAATTTAGCTAATAATTGTGGAAGTGAGAAATAAAAAATTTAAGCAGGAATTTCAAAATGTAAAAAATTTAATTTTATTAACCGAGGACTTGAAGAAGGAAGAAAATGGTATCAAATTTATACCTCTCTGGAAGTGGCTAATTTATTAAAAGAAAATGCAAAGAAAGGAAATGGGGTCATGTGGGAAGAAAAAAGTGATATCGCGAGGCCTGACCCCAAAACTGTGTTTAGGCATTAAAGGAAAGGAGAGGAGAAGAATAATGAAAATTCAGAGAAAATTTCAAATAATCATTTTATTACTTTTAACAGTTTTAAGTATAACCAGTATTTTAATTAGTAGAAATATATCCACCAATATTATCAAACAACAAATCACCAATAATCTGATTACCGCTACTCAATCCAGAGCAAAGCATATTGAAACATTATTAGGTCAATATGAAGAACTTACTAAAATGGTAGCAACCGGGATTCCTTTCCGAAATGCCGTAGATGAAAGCATTGATCATGCCTGGAGAATAGAACAGGTTAACCGAAGGATTAAAAGTATTATCGAATCACACCATGAAATATCCCGGATCAGGATTTTAGATAAAGAGGGTATTGTAATTGCCTCCAGCCATGAAGATATAGGAATAGATAAAAGTACTCATGAAATCTTCTTAAAGGGAAAAGAAGGAGTCTTTATTGGTGACTTACACTTGTCCTCATTTACCCATAAATATGTTTTAAGTATATCTGCCCCCATTTTACTAAATAACCAGTTTGCCGGAGTTATGGTAATAAATTTTGATGCTGACAAAGAATTATTTAAGATAACCACCGACCGCACCGGCTTAGGAGAGACCGGAGAAGTTTATCTGGTAAATAAAGATGGTTACATGATTACCCCTTCCCGCTTTATCGATGAGGTCATCCTCAAACAGAAAGTTGACCTAATACATACACCTACAGAAGAAGCAAATCCTACCGAGCCCTCTAATACTCCCCCGGAAGATGAGATAGATATCATTAAGGATTATCGAGGAATAGAAGTCTTAAGTATGCATACCCATATCCCGGAGATGGGCTGGTGCTTGGTTGCCGAAATAGATACCCAAGAGGTCTTTGCTCCAGTCACTAAATTGACTAAAAGCCTCCTTTTGATGTTTGCTATCATTCTATTTATTGCTCTATTTATCTCCAGTTTTATCTCAAGAACTATCACCGGACCACTTAGAAAATTACATGAAGGTACTGAAGAGATAATCAAAGGAAACTTAGATATTAAAGTAGGTATCTCCTCCTCTGATGAAGTAGGACAGTTATCCCGAGCCTTTGACGAGATGACTGTTAGTCTGAAAAAATCCAGAGAAGAGCTGGAAGAATACAGTAGAAATCTGGAAAAAAAGGTGGAAGAGAGGACCAGGGATTTAGAGATAGATATAAGTAAGAGGAAAAAAATAGAAAAAAAACTGGAAAAACTAGCTCGTATTGATTCATTAACCGGGTGTTACAATCGAAGATATGGACTGGAATTGCTTGATAGACAGATTAAACTATCCCAACGTAGCAAATCTCCTATATTATTGGCTTTTCTGGATATAGATAAATTTAAGTCTATAAATGATACTTATGGTCATGAAGAAGGAGATAAGGTCTTGAAAGAATCTGTCGAATTATTTAAATCCACTCTAAGAGATGTCGATATTATCTGTCGAATGGGAGGGGATGAATTTTTATTGATATTCCCGGATAATTCTCTAAAAGAAGCTTCTTTGATAAGAAACCGTTTGGAAAAGAATTTGTCTCGACTCAATAAAAGCATAAAAAAGGGTTATCAGATAAAATTCAGTATGGGATTCTCCGAATATCTTCCTAATAAACCGAAAACAATAGACAAATTGATAAGTATTGCCGACCAGAGAATGTATGAGGAGAAAAATAAAATCACGGAGTAATAATTCTGATATTTATATTAGAAATGATAAACTAAAATAATATTACTTGATTGCAGATCAAAAATAGAAGCAAAAAACTTATCTGCCTGACTTTATTTTATTCCGTCTTTTTTCCTAAATAAAACCTAAAATGCATGGTAGGATATACCACCGAACAAATGTAAAACATTATCCGGAGTCTCAAATGTATGTAACTTATAAAAATACTTGACTTTTAAATATTTTCCTTGTAATATATCAATAAAGATCATGAGAATAAAAATAACTTATGAGTCAAGAAAAAAAGGATTACTCTTACCAATTCACTATAACTATTATATTGAATCTTTAATTTATCACACATTTTCAAAAGAAGTATCAGAAGCACTGCACAACGAAGGCTTTATTCTGGACAAACGCCGTTTTAAACTGTTTACATTTTCGCGCATCCTAAAAAAAGGACAACGAGTCACTGGTAATCAGTTAAAAAGGTTAAAAAAAGACCTAAATATCAAGAACGCTACTGCTTTTTATTCACACAAAAAAACAGATACCGAAGAAGCTCTCTTTTTTGAAAATGCTATTAATTTCTACTTTTCCTCTGTTAAGAATTTTGTTGTTGAAGATATGGGAAGCAGAGCCATATCTATCCCACAATCATCTCTTTTAAACCAAAACATCTTTGTTGTGTCTATTGAAGTTCTTGCTCCTCCAAAGTTCGAAAATAAGATGAACATAAAAATGCTTTCACCTATGACAATGTACAGCACAATGAAAACAAGCGATGAAAATATTAAAACATACTACTATTCGCCATATGAAAAAGAATTTTCTGAGCTTATTACAAAAAATGCAAAAAAGAAATACAAAACAGCGTACAGCAATGATATTGAAGGAAATCTACAGCTTACTCCTCTTTATTTTGAAGAGCGGCGCAACCGTGCCGTGGTTTACTTCAAAAATACGCGCATAGATGGATGGACAGGCGTTTTTAAGTTGGAAGGAAACCCAGAACTTATAAAAATTACTTATGATGCTGGATTAGGTGGAAAAAATCCTGAAGGTTTTGGTATGTGGGAGCCATTCAGGGATAAGAAATTTTAGTTTTTAGATAGTTTGCAAATTTTGAAAGGGGGCGAAAATTGCTTGCAGGAGGAAAAGGGGGAAGCAAAGGACAAGCAACCTTAAACGAGAGTTACTTTGTCCTAACAGGGAATCCGTTTGTGGATGCAGGGATATATGAATAATTATTCAGAGTTTTTCGAAAAAACGACAGAATCTAAACCATACGAATTTCAAAAAAGATTATTTAAAACCTACTTAGATGAGAGTAATATTTTACTAAAAGCACCAACTGGAGCAGGGAAAACTTGGGCTTCTATTCTTCCATTTATCTATATTGTTGGAGAAGGAGGTGTTGCCCCCAAAAAACTTATTTATTCGCTTCCCTTACGAACACTGGCAAATAGTCTTTATAATGAAGTTTCGCAAAATGACATTATTAAAAAAATGGGATTGAAAGTTTCATTGCAAACAGGTGAGTTTCCGAATGATAAGTTTTTAGAATCAGATATAATTTTCACTACAATTGACCAGACTCTGAGTTCTATCCTCGGATTTCCATATTCTCTTTCAAAAAGGCAAGCTAACATAAATGCTGGTGCTATTATTGGTTCTTACTTGATATTTGATGAATTTCACTTGCTTGATCCTTCAAGGTCATTAACAACATCTTTAAATATTCTGAAAAGGTTAAAACAATTATCCCGGTTTTGTATTATGACTGCTACAATTTCCAATGGTTCTGTTAAAGGAGTTAATAATTTTTTGGAGACGGATTCGGTTATTCTTGATGACGATGAATTCAATTCTATCTCAAACCTTAAAAATGAAAAGAATATTGAAGTTAAAAATAGACCTCTATATGTGAATGATATATTAAGAGAACATAAAAAGAAAACCATTGTCATTTGTAATACCGTAGAGAGAACACAAAAGTTATACCTTGAACTTAAAAAGGAAACTGATATAGATATCATTTGTATACATTCAAGGTTTTTCAAAAAAGATAGGATATCTAAAGAGAAGAAAATTATCAATATTTTTGGTAAAGATTCTGATCCTGATAAAGAAGCAATTTTAATCTCAACTCAGGTTATAGAAGTAGGATTGGATATTAGCTGTGATACACTGCATACAGAAATCTCTCCCATTAATTCTTTTTTACAACGCGCAGGTAGGTGTGCAAGGTTTAAAAATGAAAAGGGAAGAATATTCATTTATGATGTGCAAGAAAATAAAAATGGGAAGAAGTCGTACCTACCATATGAGAAAAGTCTCTGTTTAGATACAATAAAAGAATTGAGAAAAGAAAACTCATTAGATTATGCTACAGGCGAGAAAATAGTAAATGCAGTTCTTTCTGATAAAGAAATTAAAGAAATAGAGAATGCAGAAAATCTTGATTTCTCACGAATAACAAGGGCATGGAAAGAAAATGACAAATCAGTGGGAAGAGATTTGATAAGAGATGTTAACTCTGTAAATGTGGTTTTCTTGAGAAAACCTAATACCATTCATTCTATGTACAACTATGATGCTGTCTCTATAAATCCACATACGCTTGAAAGCAAATTGAAAATGATGGCAGAGCAATATGAAGATGAAGAAGAGCCTCTCGTATCTGTGATAGAAGAAAGCAATATCATTGATGATTTTGAAATTACGAAGTTAATGATGAGTGAAATTCTAATAGCAGATATAAAATTGTATCCGAGAGTTGTTCTTAATCCCGAATATGTTAATTACAACGCCGAGCTTGGATTAAACTTCCTTTTAAAGGGCAAAACAACAATAGAATCAAGTCCTCAAGAAACAGAAAAAAAGGGATTATTCGGATACAAAAAGGAAACCTATGAAAAGCATATCTCTAATATGATAAAAATTTACGAAACTAATTTTATAGACAAAATTTATTATCCACTATCTAAATTGTGGGACAAGCATCATTTTACAACCGACATTGACGAAATGATTAAATTTATGATGATAATGCATGATTATGGAAAATTGAACAAAGAATGGCAAAAAATTGCCATAGATTTCCAGAAATCAAAAGGAAATTATAACGAGGGAGAAATACTTGCTCACACCGATTTTAATCCCACGAAAGACAAATTGCTCGAAAAACTGCCACCACATTCCGGAATTGGAGCTGTAGTAACCTTTGCCATTTTGGAAGATGTCATACAGGAAGATAATGAATTCAATATTATAGCAGGGGTACTTGCTTCTGCAATAATAAAACATCATTCAACAACCTCTCATACCTCTATACCTTATGTAATTGAAGATAAAGGAATTAAATTAGTTTTAGAAATGATAAATAATTATGCACCTTCATTTTATAAGTTTGATAGTAAAAAAAAGGTAATTAGAAAATGGAATGACATGGAAAATTTAAATAATTATACAATAGATTTCAGTAATCCTGATGAAGTATTTTTATATTTTATTCTGGTAAGAATATTGAGATTGTGCGACCAAAAATCTATTATTGAGGAGGATTGAATGTATCAAAATAAATATTTTGTTATGAAGGATTCAGGAACCTATGCGGAAACGCTTGAAGCTTATGGACTGGCAAAAGTCATATCTCATATATTTAACAGTAATGAAATTTATAATGCAGATATAAGAATAAAAGATGAAGGTGTTTATTATAGCGTGTCATCTGACATTCCTATAAGCGAGCAAATGCTAAATAACACTCATTATTTTGATGCTTTTCCTTACATAAAAGTGAAAGGAGATAAAAATAAAGACTTACCTGTGTGGATAATTGATTATGAAAGTGAAAAGGATAAAAGAGATGCATTCAGAAAAAGGGAGAATGAAATTCATAATGAAAAAGATGAAAAGAAAAGAGCAAAATTACTTTCAGAACTTAATAATAATGAAAATAAGCCCCATTTTGACTTTGATATTTTCCTGAAAATTCGTGATCCTAAAAATATTAATGGTTATCATAAAGTTTTGAATAATATATTTAAAAATAAAGAATATTTCCATTTTATATTAAAGGAATTATTGTTTTTCTATAGTTCACTGCTAAAAAATGAGCAAGAGGTAAGACTAAATATGAAAACATTAGCAAAACAATTTAATTTAAAATTCTCCGAAGTTAGTGCTCTTCAAATTTTCAATCCACATCAAGGGAAAGGAGCTGCATCTCTCAAATCAAATTCTATTGCACTAAAGAATGTTTCTTCTTTCTGGCTCAAAGAATATCTTAAGATAATAGGGATTTATGAGAGTATGGTAATAAAAGATATAAAAGTAAGCACTAAAGACTGGGATACAAAGTATTATGTTATTGAGCCCTTTGATGTAGAATACAGCAGGCTTTTTAGTATTTATAAAACATTTAAACCACTTGTTGGCGGAAATACACCATTTAAATTGGACATTTTGTCAATTCTCCATTATACAAAGAAATTGATTGAATATCTCCCCGAATATCAAACTAAAAAGCTGTCTTTTTCAAGACGCTTAAAACCTATAAGCCTTGTTCAAGGATTTAGAACTGCCTATCAAAAAAAGATGAGTCAGTATGGTAAATCTATTGCTAACATTGGTTGTCTGAGATTGCCAGAATTTATTGAAATAGGTTCTTATGAAGAGGATAAAAATTGGATAGAAGCTCTTAACGAACATTTAGAAATAATAAGACATATTGATGAGAATAACCGTTTTACTACTTCACTATTGCAGCATTACCGACAATTTCTTTCTGCAGGTGATTGGGATGATTTCTTTGAATTCTATTTTGATTATGCTGCCCTTTTAATGAGCAATATAAAG
>JAYELD010000111.1 GCA_034717215.1 Caldisericota bacterium | reverse complement strand
ATACCCACTCCTGCGCTAAGAATAACCCAGGGAACACGAGATACTTTAGTAATTTCATAACAGGCATCTTCTGTGTCTTTAAGAGTATACACTGCCTTTCGTTGCTTTCCGTCAAAATAGCCATTGTGAAATTCTTCGACAAATTTCAAGTTGACAGGAAATTCAAGTTTGAGAATGTCCACTCCATATTCTTCCTTTGAAAACTCTCTAGCAATGTTTAATACAATTTCCGGTTTTTTAGAGGCAAATGCTGGAGAATCTGTAGAAGGTTCATCGTCCTTAAACGCATATCCTACGGGCTCAAGCACGAAAGGTAAATCATACTTTTTACACTCCTCACCTACTTTTTTTACGATATTCTCCTGATACCCTTTCACTTCTTCCGTATTGTCAGTTCTGTAGTATAAAAGAAGTTTTGCGGCGTCTGCTCCAGCACGCTTAATCTTTTCAATATTCCATTCGTCAAGTAAAACAGTCTTTTTCTCGTTGTTCTTGTATCCAGTATATTCAGTACCACTTTTCTCTCGCGCAATAAGTAAAGCTGAATTCCTATCAAGATATTTTAAAGATTCAGGAACACCGAACTGTGGGTCCATAAGTGTGGCACTAAAATACGGAGAAAGATATTCAGTTACAAGCCGTTTGGTAAGAGCCATATCATTGTACCCTATTTTTTCTTTATTTTTGCCGGCTGCCTTAGCAAGCATACTCTGTAAAGATCCTCGCTGGTCAATCGCAAGCATCCTGAATTTTCCTTCGCTATCAGCGAGCTTTATAAGGCCTTTTAATTTCCCGGGAGCTAAAACAATTTTTCCCATATTAAACCTCCTATTTTTGATATATTTTACCATCAGGTATATATATTGTCAATGCACGTTTGACGGTAGTTAAAAAAGTTCAAAAAAATCAAACAATCTTTAAAGAAACTACTTTGGATATACCATCATCCTCCATCGTAATGCCGTACAGAATATCTGCCTTCTGCATTGTTTCCTTGTTATGTGTAATCACAACAAACTGGGTAAGGTCTGCTTCCTCCCCCAGCAGTTTTCCAAATCGTTCTATGTTATCTTCGTCAAGTGCTGCATCCACCTCATCCAGGATATAAAAAGGTGCTGGCTTTACATTGAAAATGGCGAAAAGAAATGCAAGAGCAGTCAAAGATTTTTCGCCACCAGAAAGAAGCGGAAGCGACTGTTTTTTGCGTCCAGGAAGCCTTACATTCAGCTCAATGCCCTTCACATCACTGTTATCATCATAAAACCTCTCTATACTTGCTTCACCTCCCTGGAACATTCTCTTAAAAAATTTAGAGAAAAGCTCTTCCACCCGGTTTAATGTATTTTCAAATTCTTCTTTTATTCTTTCGTCCATTTCTTTTATAAACTTTTCAATTTTCCTCTTTGAGCTTGATACATCTTTATAAACAGCTTCCTTCTCCTTTAATTCTTCTACAACTTTATCTTCTTCCTCTACACTTGTGAAATCGATTGCACCAAGTGATCCCATTTTTTCTTTCAGCTCTTTTATTTCTCCTTTTAATCTATCCTTGTTCACTTCATATCCAATTTCCCTTCTCTCAATCTCTTTTTCTTCCATACTGCTTTTTAGGTTCTCCATGCGAATATTTTTCTCTGCCACAGCAATACGCCGTTTTTCCATTTTTCTAAGCAATTCTTCCTTTTGTCCATTTAATCGAAGAACTTCTTCAACAATTTTTTTCCTTTCCCGGACAACTTTATTTTCTCTCTCGTCCAACACACTGCTCTCGTTTTCTAATTTCTTTATTTTGAGAGAAATGTCGTGTAGATCACCTTCTAATCCATGTAGTTCATTTTCGATATTCCCAAACTCTTCCAAAAATTTATCCTTCTCTTCTTTTAATTTATCTATCTCCCCGGTGTAAAATTTGATTTGCCCATTAATCCTCGCGACTTCGTCTGAGATTTTCTCAAGTCTATATTTGTTCTCAGTTGCTTTCAGTACCTTTTTCTGAAGACTTTCTTGTAAGAGACGCATACTCTGTTCCTTCTCTGCTAAGATTGCGCTCTTGTTTTCCTTTTTTGTTTCACTTAAAAAGAAGCTAATTTTTGCCTTTGTAGATTCTTTTTCCTTTTCCTTTTCTTTAAGTTTTTTAGTTAAAACAGATATCCTTTTTTCTGCCTCAACTAACTCATTTCTCCTTGCATTTATTTCGTTTCCTCTGTCAAGCTCTTTCTGAAGTGAAAAGATTAAGTCATTAGCCCGTGAGATTTCTAAACCATTTTGTTGCAGTTTCTCTTTTAAAAAACTATTTTGTTTCTTTTTTTTATCAAGTTCTTTTATTTTTTCCTGTACTACGAGGTCGTTCTTGCACCACACTTCATACGGAGAATACAATACAAATCCATCTTTGGAAATAATTTTTTTAATAAAAAGCTTATCATAATATTTTTTAAAAAATGCTCTTCCAACCGCCAAATTTTCCACAGCATATATGCCATTCAAAAAACCTCTACCTTTATGAATAATGAAAGACAACGGCCTTACCCCATCCACTTCTTTTTCTTTTATGTCAATCAGGTCATCTTCTATAAAAAATTTCCCTTTTTCTTTTTTGTTTAATTCTTCAACCGAAGGAAGAATTTTTATATTTAACTCTTCCTCTATACCCGGCACACTTTCCTTTAAGTTTAGCAAATTCCCCAGTGTACCCTCTTCATAATGTCTCTTTCTTGTAGTGTCTTTTTCATTAATAAATTTCGCATCTAATTTTATTTCATAATTAAGTAGAAGAATCTGTTCTTCCAGTCTTTTTCTTTTCATCTCTAATTCTTTTTTTGTTAGATATATCTTTTCTACCCTATCTCTAATAGCCACTGTATCCAACTCTTCAAGTTTTTCCACGTCCAGCGTATTGATCTCCAACTCATTAATTTCTTCTTTTATATGGCTAATATCAAACTCAATGACGGAAAGCAATTTTTCATTCTTGACTCTCTCTTCTCTCATAAATTCAAGTTTTTTTACATTTTCTTGGGCTTTTTCAATGAGCGGCATCATAGAAGTTTTCATTTCGGATATCTTTTTCTCTATACATTGGATTTCTTCTTTTTCTTTTTTTATTGTCTCTACAAAATTATCTTTTTTATTACATAAATTTTTCACATCTTCGTTAAGAGAAGCCGTTTTGTGCTCTTTCTCTTTTATTTTTTGCATAAAGCTTTCTTTTTTTGCCACAAAACTATCTTTTTTTTCTTTTAGATATTTCTCTTTTTCAAGGAGTTTTGTCTCCTCGATAAGAATTTTTTCTTTCTCGTCCCGTAATCTATTTTTACCATTTCTAACATCCTCTTCTTTTTTTAAAATTTCTGTTTCTTCCACTTTTTTATCAGCTAAACTGTTGGCAAGATGCTCTAGTCCGCTACTAAGCTCTTCGATACCAGATTTAAGATGAGCAACCTCTTGTTCAACCTGTTGAATTTCACTGTTCAGCATAGTATCTTCAAGACGTTTTAACCTATCTTTCACCGTATAATACAAATGTGCTTTCTTTGCTTCAGCAGAAATACGTGTTGCCGTCTTTTTTAACTCGTGAAAACGATCCTTCACTCTCAAAAGATTTTCTTCGGCTTTATCAAGCTCGCGTAAAGCTTCTCTTTTTCTCTTTTTAAAAATCTCTACCCCTGCGACTTGATCAATCAAGGTTTTTTTCTGTTCTGGCCTCTCAAGTAGCAGAGCCTCGACCTTACCTTGACCTACAATTGCATACATATGACCATATATTTTTGCAGAATAGAACAATCCCATGACATCTTGTAGACGCATTTCCTCATCATTTACAAAATAATGTGATTCCTTTGACCTATACAATCGCCTTTCTATGACAACCCTCGGAGTTTTGACAGAAAGCAAATGATCTTCATTATTAAAAATAAGTTTAACTGAAGCTACACTGAGCTGCTTTTTAAAAGCAGACCCAGAAAATATAAGATCAGGTGCTTCTTTTGCTCTCAACAAAGAAAGGCGCTGTTCGCCTAATGCCCATCGCACTGCATCAACAATGTTACTTTTACCTGAACCATTCGGCCCTACAATACAAGTAACCTTTGGAGAGAGAACAATTCTTACATTGTCCTTAAAAGTTTTAAAACCATATATTCTGATCTCTTCGAGGTACATTAGAATAAACCCGTTATCTCCCCTTCCTCTGTGATATCCATACTTTCCGCGGCTGGAATTCTAGGAAGTCCCGGCATTGTCATTATATTACCTGCCATAGGCACAATAAATCCTGCGCCTGAAGAAAGCCTTACATCTCGAATTGTCACATCAAATCCTTCTGGCCTTCCTTTTAATTTTGAATTATCCGACAGCGACAATTGAGTTTTTGCTATACACACTGGCAAGTCACTGTAATTAAGTTCATTAATAAGGTTTAATGCGCTTTCTGCTTCTTTTGTATATATAATATTCCTTGCTCCATACATATTACAGGCAATTGAGCTAATTTTCTCTTTAATGGATGCGTTTAGTTCATAAAGAAAATGAAAATGATTTTCATCGTTTCTAATAGCATCCAGCACTTCTTTAGCAAGGTTTTTCCCTCCTTTGCCACCACTTTCCCAGACATTTGAAACAGCAAATCGAACGCCGTTAGCTTTAACAAATCCCTCAACAATTTTTATTTCCCTGTCTATGTCTGTATCAAATTTATTTAATGCAACAACCACAGGCAACCCAAACAATTGCATATTTTCGATGTGTTTTGAAAGGTTGAGAAGCCCTTTTTGTAAAGCCTCGGTATTCTCCTCTTTTAATTCTTTTTTACTTAATCCACCATGCATCTTTAATGCCCTGATCGTTGCAACAATCACGACAACAGAAGGATTAACCCCGCCAGCCCTACTAACAATATCCATAAACTTTTCTCCTCCAAGATCAGATGCGAAACCACCCTCGGTAACTACATAATCAGATAATTTTAATGCGAGCTTTATAGAAGTAAGTGAGCTTGCACCATGTGCAATATTTGCAAACGGCCCTCCATGAACAAATACAGGATGATTTTCAATGGTCTGCACAAGATTAGGCTTAATTGCGTTGCGCAATACAATAGCCATAGCGCCTACTACATTTAAATCTTTTGCAGTAATTGGCTCATTCTTTTCAGTAAATCCTATAATAATGCGGGAAATACGCTGTTTTAGATCATCTAAACCCTGTGCAAGGCAGAGAATTGCCATAATTTCAGATGCAGCTGTAATATCAAATCTTGTCTCACGTGGATAATTATTGGATACGCTACCTAAGCCTATTAGTACATTGCGGAGAGCCCTGTCGTTCACATCCATCGTTCTTCCCCAGGTAATATGTTTTATATCAATTCCTAATTTATTCCCACGATAAATATGATTGTCTATCATCGCAGCAAGAAGATTATGAGCAGCATCTACTGCAGGAATATCCCCGGTAAACTGCAAGTTTATTTCTTCCATTGGCACAACTTGTGCGTAACCTCCTCCAGCTGCTCCTCCTTTTACACCAAATACAGGGCCCAATGAAGGCTCTCTAATCACCGCCATTGCCTTTTGACCTAAATCGTTCAATGCATCCGCTAAGCCTATCGTCGTAGTAGTTTTTCCCTCTCCTGCCGGTGTGGGAGTTATGGCAGTAACAAAGATTAATTTTCCATCTGCTCTTTTCGCCCTATTCTTATAAGCAACAAGGTCTACTTTGGCGATATACTTTCCGTACAAGCTTATCTCGTTATCATTGAGCTCAATATCTTTTGCAACTTCTTTTATATCTTTCATTTTTGCATTTTGTGCAATTTCCAGATCCAACATTACGCCTCCTTAAATTTTACTACCCATAATTATAACAGGATTTTCTACAAGTTAAAGACGGCAACATATTGAATAAATTTCAATGCTTAATTCTTGTCTTCCTCTATTATTTCCCTGGCAGGAGAATTTAGCATTAATAATATCATTGCATATTTAGAAAAAACTGTAAAATTGGGTATTTAGTTATTTTATCACAGATATTTTGTGTCGAATCAAATGATGACAATTTTATAAAACCAGCTTGACAAATATACAAAAAAGGCTAAAATGTATTTAATTCCTGAATAAGGGAGAATTATTCATCGGGAAAGAAGAAATGAAAAAATTTTTAGTAGTATCGCTAATGATTTTGATGGTATTGGTAATAATTCTATTGGTTTCGTTTTTTGGGAAGTGTGAATGTTTTTTACGGTGTTGCTACAGATCTAAACCATTTATAAAATACAGCAATCTATACATACGAGCTAGCAATTTATCTAAAATGAAATTATCCTTTTTCTTACTTGTGCTGTCTTCTCACTCTGAGACCTAAGCTCAATTTTACATTATCATTTTTTAAAAATTAATAGGGGGTGCAAAATGAAAAGAATTAAAAGATTTATCGTCCCTTTCGTTATTGTATCGCTTATAATTTCTGCTTCGGCTGGTGTTTTTACTATTTCAGGAAAAGAAGAGAATATTTCCCTCAGCACTTTCTATGATTTTGTTCAGAATGCAGATAAGGCAGTATGGCAAAGTGGGGCAGGTTATCTTCAATTTCCCGGTTCTAACTCTGACAGCAAGGGATTTGCCTTATGGCAAACAAATAGCTATATGGAGGATAACATAAAATATGCAAAGATTCTTGAAACTCATCCTGAATGGAAGGCAAATGGTTATATAATGGGAACTTATCCGAATTTAACAGTTCCAACTGGTGCAAAACTTTCATTAAAGATAGGATTCTTGAAGGGAGCAACAGGAACAGACGGAGTGATTTACAGAGTTCTTTTTAATTACCCCGGGCAGCCAATAAATATCTTTGAAAAATATAAGAGCTACACAGGGAAAGTTGAAACAGAAACGATTGATCTTTCAAAGTATCAAGGAAAAAATGGAAACTTCATCCTCTACGTAAGTGCAGGCGGGAAAAACTCGGCACAGGATTGGGCTGGCTGGGCAGAAGCTAAAATTCTTTATACAAAAAAATATCCAGACCTTGTAATTACCGACTTATGGAATAAAGGTGGAGTAATCCACTACAAGATTAAGAACATTGGAGATGCGCCGACAACTCCTAAAACAGCGATTTCCTTTAAAAACAGCCTTTATCTGAATGACAAATCTATCTCTCAGGATACAATCACCAAGATATTGAACCCTAACGAGGAAATTGAGAAATCCTTCAGTAGCTACTCATATCAACCTCCGCAAGGTACACATACATTAAAGGTCTGTGCAGATACCAGCCAGAGTATTAATGAAAACAATGAAGGCAATAACTGTCTGACAAAGACTATCTCGCCAGGCGGAATAAAAGTAGATACAGAATGCAAAGATGTTAAAATTGAAATATACAATTCCAGTGAAAAACTTGTAATAAGCGGGTATAGCAATGAAACAAATACATACTCCACGGGACTCATGCTGGCGCCTGATAATTATAGGGTTGTGCCATCAAAGGAAAATTGCACCTTTACCCCTTTGTATAAGCTGGTAAATGTTGTTTCAAATCAAGTTGCAAATGTTACTTTCCAATGTTCCTGCAAAAAGGCTGACCTTCTAATTACCGAAATCACAAGACTCAAAACAGGAGGGACAATACATTACAAGGTGAAGAATCAAGGAAGCATAGGAACAGAATCCTATTTTTATAATGCACTGTACATCAATGAGAAATTTATCATAAAAGACTATGTCAAAGTATATATAAAAGCAGGGGAAGAGCTGAGCAGAGAATTTAAGTACTCCTATACTCCAACATCACCTAAGGATACCATAAAAGTTTGTGCTGACTCAGATAAAAATATAGAAGAAAAAAATGAAGAAAATAATTGTTTGGAAGTAACATGGTACACTGAAGAAAAACTACCAGACCTCATAATCGACGAAATCAAATGTGATATGGAAAACAGCCGAATAAGTTATGTGATAAAGAATATCGGTGAAGAAACAGCAAAAGGAGGACATTCAACAACCTTATTTGTGGAAGGGAAAGAAATAACTCACTCCCTGGTTAGTGCTGATTTGAACCCGGGAATGTACTGTGTTGTGTCAATACCCTTTAAAGAAAAAGTTTAACTTTTTTCATAAACCTCCTAAACACTGATAAATATTAGCATTGTTGTATATTTTAATGTATTGGATAAGTATTACTCTGCAC
>JAYELD010000110.1 GCA_034717215.1 Caldisericota bacterium | reverse complement strand
TCTTCAATTCAAATCTCTCTCTATTGCTCAAAATATATTGGATTTCTTCTTTTTTAGAATGCAACATTCCCGTTATTCTTAATCGCAAAAGTTCATCAAAAATTTCTTTGTACTGTGGTCCTGGTTTTAACCCCAATTTTAATAGATCTTGCCCTTTTATGCTAATTTTAATATTTGATAAAGTTTCAAGATAATCAATTAGTAGAGCTCGCTCGTTAGAAGAAGTCCAGGACAAATACGAAACAATGAAAGCTTTATCAATATTTCGTAAAAGGAAAAACAGGTCTATCCTATTAATTATCTTCGCAGTAGTGTGTAATTTGCGAAATGCATTTTCTGCTGCAACCACTTTCTCGCCCAATCTTCTAGAAAAAGAAAAGTATTGGAGAATATCTCTTTTTTCAACATCACTCTTTCCAAAAACAAGCAAGAAAAAATAAACCTTCGCTTGATCGGCAGGAAAATATTTAATCCACTTTTTTGCCTGAAGTATTGCTTCTTTTCTACGATTACTAAGCCTTTTAATTCTAAAAAGATCCTTAAGTATCCCTCTTTTTTCCATTTTTAATATAGCAAGCGGTGCATCAGAGGAAGAAAAAAGTTCAAACAATTCATCAAGAATTCTTCTTGATTTCTTAAATCGAAGTACATTAAGGTCCACTGTTTTTACCAACAACTGTTCTGTATCATCAGACAAATGAAAATTAAATTTAATTTCGTATTTGATAGCTCGTATGATTCTTGATGGATCCTCTAAAAAAGATAATGAGTGAAGCACTCTTATCTCCTTTTTCCTCAAATCTGAAAAACCACCAAAAAAATCATACAAATTACCAAACTGGTCTGGCAAAAGATCTATGGCCAGTGTATTGATTGTAAAATCCCTTCTCCCTAAATCTTCCCTTATCGATGCACGCTCTATGACCGGGAGAAGAGAATGAGAATTATAATATTCCCGTCGCGCAGTCACAAAATCAAATGTATAGTCTTCGTATGTACAAGTAGATGTCTGAAATTCTGGATACAATAAAACATCTCCGCCAATTTCTTCCTGCAACCTCTTTCCAAACAGTATAGCGTCTTTGCTTACAACAAAGTCCAGATCAAGGCTTTTTTTGTTCAATAAAATATCCCTAACCGCCCCCCCTACAAGATAAATTTTCTGGTTCGACTCAATGGCAATAGCCCCCATTTTTTGCAATAGGTTAAAAATATCCGGTGAAAATTTCTTTTTTAGTAGCGAAGTAATTTCCTCTTTTTTAGGAATAAATGCAGCATTTGCACTGAATGAAGATTTGCTTACGTATTCTTTCGTGTAAAATGCTTTTAGAAGATCGCTTCTAGAGATAATCCCAACAATTTTTTTATTTTTTGTAACAAGAACGCGGCCCACATTCGTTAGAACCATCGCCTCTTCTATCTCTCTAAGACCCGTGTTCGGAGAAACTTCCACCAGATTAGATAAAAGATACTGTTTTACAGGACGATCTCGATTCTCAATAAGCATAATTTTTTCAATGTCCCGTTTTGATATGATTCCTATAATCTTATTACTCTCCTCAACAGGAAGTCCTGAAAACCCAAATCGCACCATTATTTTCAAAGCTTCTTTTATGCCAGTCTTTGCCGAGGCAGTTTTCACCGGAAAGCTCATAATGTGCTCTGCCTTTAATACAGGAAAATACACTTTCTCAATGTTTATTAATATTTGCTTTTTTATTTTCAGGATATTTCCATTCTTAACAAATACAGATGCTGCAGTTGGATGACCGCCGCCGCCAAGGGGGAGCAATATTTTTTTCAAATCATACTGCGGACTGTTACTCCTTCCTACGATAAATATGCCATCCGTTGAAGACACTAAAATAAATAAAAAATCTGAATCCACTATTTCTCTCATTCGATGTGCTATAAGCGATATGCCGGGCGTATAAGTCGACATTTTCCCTGATGCAATAGCAACCCTTGCCCCTTTAATATTGCACTCTTCAATATTATCGAGCAATTCTTTGTATAAATGAATCTGATCCTCACCAAGGGATGGGGAAAGGAAATGGTTTACCACTTTCATATTTACACCAAAAGAAGCAAGATATTTCATAGCGGCAAAATCAGCAGCACAAGTGGAAGGAAACATAAATGAGCCGGTATCCTCATAAATGCCAAGCGCAATAAATGTTGCCTCAAATGTCGTAAGTGGAATTCTTTTCTTTTCAAGAAGCTCTACAAGAAGAGTGGTATTAGCCCCATAGTTTTTAGAAATAGTTTTTGCTTTTTTTATATCGCGTACGGAATAAGGATGATGGTCAAAAATAATAACCTCTACTCCCTTTTTTTTGACAAATTCTTTGCCGTCTCCAATACGGTTAAAAATTCTTGTATCAACAACTATAACTCGTTCTATGCTATTCTTTATTTTACCAGGAAGTTCTTTTACCTTTATTAATCTTAACATGTCTCCAAAAAAATGTGCCAACTTTTGCGTGCTTACATCAAGCGATCCGGGATGTATAAGAAAAGAGCCGGGATATAATTTCTCGGCTGTATACATCGAACTTATTGCATCAAAATCAGAGCCTGAATGAGTCAGGATGACTGTAGTTTTACTCATCAGAGAGTTTCTTAATTTCTTCTTTTGAAATACGGTAATAAAAAAGTGGGAGTGGTTTTACCTGCTCTTTTTTAAGTTCAACACAGTTTAAAAAAGCTTTAGCCGCTCTATCTCCCTTTTCGGCATCGCTAGCAAGAATTAGCGCAATTTCTTCATCCTTTTGTATAAAATCTCCAACTTTTTTTGGAAAAAGAATTCCAACAGCAAGATCAATCTTTTCGCCTTTTTTTGTCCTTCCCGCCCCGAGAGAAACAGCAAGTCTTCCAATAGTTTCCGCCTTAATAGCTGATATATACCCACTTTCTCTGGCTAAAACAGGTATTTTAAACTGTGCCTGAGGAAGAAGTGAAAAATCTTCAATAATATTTACATCGCCTCCCTGGGCTTGAATTATTACTTTAAATTTTCTCAAACCTGCACCATTATGTATTGCTTCTTGTATCTTATGCTGGCCTTCAGTTTCATTTTGTACTTTTCCACCAAGTCTAAGCATCTCTGCTCCAAGCATTTCTATCACCCTAACAAGCCGCTTTCCACCACCGCCTTTTAGCACTTCAATTGCTTCTTCAACTTCAATAGAATTTCCAATTGCATCACCAAGTGGCTGATTCATATCAGTAATATAAGCTACTGTTTCTCGTTTTGCCAGAGTGCCAATATCAACCATAATTTTTGCAAGTCTTTTCGCGTCTTCCAAATTTTTTACAAAAGCGCCATCTCCAACTTTTACATCTAAAAGTACGGCATCAGAACCAGCTGCTATCTTTTTACTCATAATACTTGCTGCTATAAGTGGAATGCTATCCACCGTGCCTGTTACATCTCTGAGAGCATATAGCTTTTTATCTGCCACTACCAAATCGTTACTCTGCGCAATAATTGCACCACCATTTCGGTTTACATGATCAATAAATTCCTCTATAGGAAGCTCAACCTTAAAGTTGGATATTGCTTCAAGTTTATCTATCGTGCCACCGGAATACCCTAGTCCTCTTCCTGACATTTTTGCAACGGGTACACCATTTGCAGCGACAAGTGCAACCAGTGGTAATGATACTGTATCAGCAACTCCACCGGAACTATGTTTATCAACTTTTATGCCTCTTATTTGAGAAAGGTCTAATGTTTTTCCACTTCTCACCATAGCAAGCGTAAGCTCGGTAGTTTCTTCGCTATCCATACCATTAAACCATATCGCCATAAGAAGAGCAGAAATTTGGTAATCCGGAATGGTTCCGTCAGAATATCCCTGTACGAAAAAATCGATCTCTTCTTTTAGAAGTTTTGTTCCTCTCTTCTTTTGTTCAATGATGTCAACAATATTCATATCATATCTCCTTAAGAAATTCTTCAATTAAACAAGATATATTTTTGCCACAACGACTAGCCATATCTAAAACTTTTTCATGCGTCACCTTACCATCTACAAACACACTATCTGTAATGCAGGAAAAACCCAACACCTTCATTTTGAGATATCGTGCAACAATCACTTCGGGTACTGTAGACATTCCCACTGCATCAATTCCAAGCCGATTCATAAGAGTAAGTTCTGCCATTGTCTCATAATTGGGGCCAGCCACAGCACAATAAACACCTTCTTTTACATTTATTCTTTTTTTACGGGCAATTTCAGCTACTTTTGCCCGATATTCTTTATCATATGCGTTGATCAAGTCTACAAAACGCTCATTTCCTTTTTCTTCACGCAAAGGATTGTCCGCAAAAATGAAGTTAACATGATCCCTGATCAGCATAATATCGCCTACATTCAATGCAGTATTCACGGCACCAGCTGCGTTTGTTATAATTATATTATTAGCGCCAGTCGCATGGGCAAGATACACGCTTGAGGTAATTTCTCTCATACTATAACCTTCATAAAAATGCACTCTTCCATTAAAAATCAAAATATTTTTCCCGGAAAGAGTTCCAAAAATAAGCTCTCCTGTATGTCCCGCCACTGTTGACACAGGATACCTTGGAATTTCTTGATAAGAAATTTTTTTAACAATTTGCACTTTGTCAAGAATCGATGAAAGGCCTGACCCAATAATAATGGCAAAATCGGCTTTAAAATTTATTTTATCTTTGACAAATTCAGCATAAGTTTTCATCTTTACCTCACTCTAACGATGCAAGGTAGTAATAAAACGGCTGGCCTCCGTAGACAACTTCCACCTCTAAATTCGGAAACGCCTTTTCAATCCTCTTTGCAACCT
This sequence comes from Caldisericota bacterium, assembly GCA_034717215.1. NCBI lineage: Bacteria > Pseudomonadati > Caldisericota > Caldisericota bacterium. The sequence goes on along the minus strand of JAYELD010000110.1, from coordinate 3,428 downwards.
TTTCTACATCTTTTTTGTTTACCTCTTTGCCATAATATATGCTCACAAATTCGTAGTCTTCAACAGTTTCTGTATTTTTCTTAAATAAATTAAATAAAACAGTTTGCGGATTCTTACCTTTCAACATAATTTTGCCATTTGTTAACCCTAAAATATCACCCTTTTTCATATCAAGCCCATTTATTTTTGTATTACGCACTGAGTACGTGACAGAAAACGAGTGCATTTCAGAGAGAATTTCATTTGCACGCTTGACATTGTCTTCAAATGTTCCCTCCTTATTAAACGAAAGGATAACGGGTATTGCCTGGACCATATTCTTTGTAGGTACTACCTCGACGATTTTGTCTTTTACTAAATCTTTTGCTGCATTAGCAGCAAGGATTATATTGGGATTGTTCGGAAAAATAACAACATATTTTTTTGTGCACTTATTAATACCTGCAAGAATATCATTGATTGAAGGATTCATAGTTTGGCCGCCTCCCACCAAAACATCAACTCCTAAACTAAGAAAAATCTGGTCAAATCCTTCTCCTTGAGAAACGGTAACAATGGACAAGAATCTGTTAGTAACAACTTTGGGAGTTACTGTAGCTTTACTTGCAAGAAATGCATCTTGTTCATCTTGCATATTTTCGATTCGCGCTTCTTTAATAGGTCCCTGCTTCATAACAAATTCTATAACATTATGTGGCTCGTTAGAATGCACGTGCAATTTTGTCAGATTTCCTGATTTTGCTACGACAATACTATCACCAAATTGTTCTAAATCCTTCCTTAGTTGATCGGGATCAATATCAGCAATCTCCAGCAATAACACTGTATCATACTTAAATTCGAGCTCTTCACCTAAAATATGTTGGTCTATTTCTTGAACCACTTCCTCAAAACCTTTTGTAATTTCTAACTCCCCTTTAAGTCCATAAAGAAGACCTTCTGTAATGAAAACGAGTCCCTGGCCACCAGCATCCACAACACCGGCTTCTTTTAAAACCGGAAGAAGCTCGGGTGTATTTGCCAGTGTCACTTTTGCCCCTTCTAATATTTTCTCAAGAAAGGGTGTAAAATCAGATTCTTCGCGCGCAAGAAACATCGCTTTTTGTGACATCGACTTAATGACTGTAAGAATAGTTCCTTCAACAGGTTTAATAACTGCCTGGTACGCAACATTTGAAGATAAAACTAATCCTTCCGCAAACTCCTGGGTTGTTACTTCATCTTTTCCATTTATATATTCAAAAAAACCTTTAAAAATCTGCGAGAGAATGACGCCAGAATTTCCTCTTCCACCAATTAAAGCACCCTCGCACACAGCCTTTCCAAATTCATTCAAATTTTTTGTTTTTTGTTTACTCAATTCTTCCAGGGCCGTTTTTAATGTAAGATACATATTCGAACCCGTATCTCCATCCGGCACTGGGAATACGTTCAACTTATTAACCAATTCTTTATGCTTATTCAGATTAGCAACTGCTCCTTTAAACATTCTGTCAAATTCAACAAGGGTTAATTTATTCACTTATGCCTCCCTTTTCACACCTTTTATAACCACGTTTACATCAATATCTTTCAGACCTGTAAGTTTTTCCAGTTTATATGACACCTGATGAACAATGATGTTAGCCACTTCAGAAACTTTTACGCCGCTTTGCAAAACAACATATATCGTAAAAGATACCTTTCTGCCTTTTATTTTTACATCTATGCCTCGGCCAAGTTTATCGCCGCCCAAAAGAGAAAGAAACCGTTCTCCAATACTCGCAGGAACAAGTCCCACTACGCCATAACATTGCATTGCGGTTAAAGCTGCAAGCTTCGCTAATGCATTTTCTGAAACGATTATTTTTTTCATTTTTACCTCCTATTTATGCATATTATTATAGCAGACTATTGCATTGAATGAAAATTTTCTTACAATGTAAGAGTATTATTTTAAATTGGAGGTAATGCAATGAGTAGAAAATGTGAAATATGTGGAAAAGGCCCAATGGTTGGAAATAGCATAAGCCATTCGCACAGAAAAACCAAGAGGAGAACTCTTCCAAACCTACATAAGGCAAAAGTTCTTATAAACGGGAAAATTAAAACTGCCTGGGTATGCACAGATTGCCTAAAAAAACATAAAATCGTCTGATGGAATTGGTTTCTTTAAAATTCAAAGGGGAGACACTTTATATATTAGACCAGAGGAAGCTCCCCTTTGAATTTGTAAATATGCCCTGCAAGACCAAAGAGGATATCTGGGAAGCAATTAACAAAATGATGATAAGAGGAGCACCAGCAATAGGAGTAACCGCTGCCTACGGTATGTATTTAGGTGCCAAAGACCTTAAGGAAGAAAAATTCTTTCAAAAATTAAATAAAATTAAAAAATATCTTGACAGCGCACGGCCAACTGCAGTAAATCTCAAATGGGCAACAGAAAGAATATATCAAGTCGCTGAAAAAAATAAAGGCAAAACAGTAAACACAATTAAACGCCTCATTCTTAAGGAAGCAAAAATACTGGAAAAAGAAGACTCAAAGCAAAATCTCAATATAGGCAAATATGGCTCGACTCTTTTTAGTCATAATGATATCATTATGACCATCTGTAATACAGGCGCACTTGCAACTGTTGCGCATGGCACAGCATTCTCAGTAATAAGAAGATCGTTTGAAAAGTACAAAAACATTAGCGTAATTGCTCTGGAAACACGCCCGTATCTTCAAGGAGCAAGACTTACTGCACTAGAGCTCAAAGAAGCAAAGATACCCTTTCATCTTATTACCGACAATATGAGTGGATTTATGATGGCAAAAAATTTAGTAAACGGTATTGTAGTAGGAGCAGATAGAATTGCCAGTAATGGTGATACTGCAAATAAAATCGGGACATATACGCTTGCTGTCCTTGCCAGGTACCATAAAATTCCATTTTACGTAGTTGCGCCAACATCGACAATCGACCCTAATATATCAGGTGGTGCTGATATCCCCATTGAAGAAAGAAATCCGGACGAAGTTACACATTGCGGAGGAAAAAGAATCGCACCTGAGAAAATTAAAGTATACAACCCCGCCTTCGATGTAACCCCAAACAAATTCATCGATGCAATCGTAACGGAAAAAGGAATACTACGAAAACCGTTCAGAGAATCAATAAAAAGAATTTTAAAATAATCTATCGAGATTTCAAAAACAGTTTAAGACCTGCTCGAGCACTGAGTGGCTCGGATGTAATAATATATTCATAACCAATTTCAGCCATTTGATAAGAAACAACAGCAATAATTTCAGGTATACTATCTTCTTCCTCATGAAAGATTTTTAACAAATTATTATTAAAAAAAACTATAGCGTCCCCCATTTTTCTCTTAAGAAAATTTGCGTTATCCGGAAATACTGCCTTAACAGAATGAGACAATAATTTTTTTGAAAAAATC
>JAYELD010000109.1 GCA_034717215.1 Caldisericota bacterium | reverse complement strand
AGAGGAATTAGGGAGAACCAGGGAAGGGCTTCTCTGCCTCTTCTAAAGCGTGTTTTAGGCGATTTTTATTGTGCTCCACTCATGGGAAGCCAGTCGCAACGTTATCTAGGCGGTTGTTATCGTTTCTTCGTAAGCCAAAAGGGGGTATCCCCCGGGCATTGGCACTACCTGTGCTCGGCTACCTGAAGTTGCTCTCCTAGAGAAAATCCAGCCAGGCTTAAAGTTCTGTGTTGCTAAGAATCACTGGCCAGCACAAGGTCTTGATAGAGAGTTGGAGAAAGGGGTATAATATGCCAACACAGCATGATGGGTTATCTGATACCACCTCCACAGGGGAGGGATTGTTTTAGGCAGCGATAACGTTGGAGGTGTTTAAGATGAGCAACGTGAAAGAAGCTAAAGTAAATATTCGGCGCATGGTACGTAGCGACATTCATGAGGTTCTAGCTCTTGATAGGATAGTTAGAGGCTCTGGGCGCGATGTTATCAGTTATGAAGACCTGGCTTCCGCTAACCCTGGGACACCACCTGACTTGAGTTTTGTAGCTGAGGTTGATGGTAAAATAGTTGGCTTTGCGATCAACCGGTCAATGTATCTAATGGTACCGCTTACTGAAGTGTGCATTACTCACGCTATGCTTATTCACCCTGACTATCGGGGGCGCGGCATTGGCCGCAAATTAATTCAGGCGCTCCTGGATTGTTGCCAAGCCGAAGGTGTTGGCACGCTTCGCGCCCTCGTTCCAGAAGATAACAAAGAGCTGCAAGCCCTCTTGGAGCGACAGGGTTTCCAGCGTAGCCATATTGTTAATTTTGATAAGACCGTTGAGATTTAGGTAAAAGGTCCCCCAATACCTGAAGAATGCCTCGATAGTTCTTGAATGGGGACCGTTCTATTTATTCCTGGCCCTCGACGACAGCTTTGACGCTATCGTCTCTAGTATTGGTGCCGCGTGACAGCGATGTTGTAGAAGTAGCCAGTAGCAATAATAGCTCTAAGGTACAGGGAAATACAGACTTCCCTTCCTCAGCATGGATCTCTAGTGCACTGTTATAAAGGCCGTAATTTGTAAGATGCTATTAGCTTAGTATCTGCGCCGTCTACCTCCTCCACCAAACCCACCACCACCATAGGGCTTCCTGCCGCCTTCGGAGCGAGGGCGTGCCTCACTAACACTGAGAGTTCGCTCTCCCAGTGATGTTCCATTAAGCCCGTTGATTGCAGCCTGGGCCTCAGATTTCGTTGCCATCTCAACAAACCCAAAACCTCTAGATTCGCCGCTGTACCTATCCTTAATGATGTTTACCGATGTGACTTGCCCAAAAGCCTCAAATGCCTGGCGCAATTCATCCTCGGCAACCTCGCGAGATAAATTACCTACATATATATTCACAATATTAACTCCCTTTCCGTTTTGCAGTCTCACCCTTCATGCAGCCAAACTCATTAGAATACGTCAAATTCTTCCGGTTCTGAGACTCTAAGGGCTGGGTTTGGTTCCAGCC
>JAYELD010000108.1 GCA_034717215.1 Caldisericota bacterium | reverse complement strand
GCCCTATTCCTTTTCCTGTTGTGCCGATTTTTTTTCCGTTTGCTCTGTCAAATTCGATGTGATGTGACAGGATTACCTGCGCTCTTTTGCTGATTTGAAGTAATGGTTTTATGCCAATTTTTTTTATTGTTGCTATTTCTTTTAACAGTTCCTCGGGGTTTATTACAACACCGTTTCCAAGTATGCACTGCTTTTTATTAAATACTCCGGAAGGGATGTAGTGCATTTTCATTTCTTTTCCTTTGTACAGTATCGTGTGTCCTGCGTTTCCTCCGCCGTTAAAGCGTACAACGATGTCTACATTTTGTGCAAGGTAATCAATAATTTTTCCTTTACCTTCGTCGCCCCATTGCGCACCTACTAAGATTGTTCCACTCATTTACATCCTCCATTATCGATTTACTGTGCATCGTATCTGGACACAGTTTGTAGTAAGTTTTAACCGTGTAGTTCTTTTTTCTTTATCCACTGCGTTCCTTCAGGGGTGAGAATCAGTACGTCTATTGGGCCGCCGACAGTTTTTGGTCGTGCTTGGAAACGAATTGTGTCAATTGTTGTTTTTACTGCAAATATTGAAAAATCAATTGCATCTTGCAGTGGCATTGCATCCCAGATGATAGGAGGCTTGGATATTTGCTTAAGGGATCCGTCGGCTATTTTCATCCATGCGGGTTGAAGTATTTCTGAAATAACGTCTCCTTCTCCTCCCCAGCTTGTGCCGTAAAGCACTGTTTTTTGGTCGGCGGAAATGTTAAGCCGTTTTAGTTCGTTGCGCTTGATATTGCAGTGATATACATATGGAACACTTATTTTGTCCTTCTTTCTATATCCTGCAATATGAAAAGATGTGTTTGCCTCCGGGAATTTTTTTTTGAAAAAGTCTAAAAGTTTTTGTGAAATTGTTTCTGCATTGTCTTGTTCTGTTAAATTTTCTTCTTCAAATGTTTTAAGGTGTGATTCAGCGGTAATTTTCCCGAGTATGGATTCGCCAAATATACTTATTCCTACCTGTTGTACTGGCAGTAGGTGTGTTTTATAGACAAAATCCGAGCTTACAGTCTGGACCACAGGGAATTTTTTTTCTGTGGCGTTATCTTTTTTCTGGATTGTAACGCTCTGTCTGCTATCCGATGCCATAACGATGCCCGAAGGCACATAAACTGTTATTACAAATGACATAGATTCCTCCTTTTTTTAATGCGATTTTGTTAAATAATTTATCTGTTTTTTTGTAAGTTTATCGATCTTTATACCATAAGATTGAAGCATTGTTTCTGCGGTTTTGATATCAATTTCTTCAGGGACGTCGTACACTTTTTTGCCAAGTTTTTTTCTATTTTTCATCAAATATTCCGCTGAAAGTGCCTGAAGAGCAAACGACAAATCCATTATCTCTATTGGGTGTCCATCTGCGCAGGCGAGATTTACAAGTCTTCCTTCGCCAAGTACATAGATCTTTTTTTTGTTTGGCAATGTATACTCTGCTATATTTGTTCTTACTGTACGTTTTTTCGTGGCAAATTCTTCGAGTTCCTTCATCCTGATTTCTACATCAAAGTGTCCGGCATTTGAAAGGATTGCTCCGTCTTTTAGCAGTGCAAAGTGGCGCAAGTCAATGACATTTGTGTCTCCTGTGGTTGTGACGAATATATCGCCTATTGGCGCTGCTTCTTTCATTGGAAGTACGGTAAATCCGTCCATGTATGCTTCTACTGCTTTAATCGGGTCTACTTCTGCGATAAACACTCTTCCTCCCAGTCCTTTTGCGCGCATTGCGACACCTTTACCTACCCAGCCGTATCCTGCTACAACTACATTTTTACCTGCTACTGTGATATTTGTTGTACGGATGATACCGTCCCAGGAGGATTGGCCTGTGCCGTAGCGGTTGTCAAAGAGGTATTTGCACTGGCCGTTGTTGACAGCGATTACAGGGAATTTGAGCTTTCCTTCATTTGCAAGTGCTTTGTCCCTTATCACGCCGGTTGTTGTTTCTTCACAGGCTCCCCATACATATTTGAGAAGTTCTTTTCTTTTTGTGTGGACGAGTGCAATAAAATCTCCACCGTCATCAACAATGATGTTTGGTTTGGTATCTGCTACTTTGTTGTAATTTTCCCAGTATTCTTTTTCTGTTACGCCATATTTTGCAAATACTTTTACATGTTTTTTGGCAAGTGCTTCTGCTACGTCATCCTGCGTTGTAAGGGGATTTGAGCCCGTGATAGCGACATTTGCGCCGCCTTTGTAGAAGAGATGTGCAAGGTTTGCAGTTTTTGCTTCAAGATGCAGTGCTATTGCAATGTTTACTCCTTTGAATGGTTTTTCTTTTATAAATCTTTTTTCAATGCTTTTTATGATAGGCATATTTTGCAATGCCCATTCCATTTTTAATTCTCCGCTTGTTTTTTCCATTTTTACCTCCAACTCATTTTATACGTATTCTGACATTTTACAAAGATGTAATGATAAAAATTTATAAAATTCCTCGGAGTGTCACACTGGCACCAGTGTGACACTTTTATGTTATGTGTTGACATTTTATTGATTTATTTTACAATTGAATTAATCCGAGCATAATGGGCTAACGGTAGTCCCATGCCCCTATGCCGAGAGGGTATAACTGGAAACGGTTAAGCCTGCCAATTGCAAAGGAGGAAGTGATGAAAAAGGTTTTAACAGTTTTTATGGGAGTATGTATTTTGATTACTTTACTTACGGGATGTAACGAACGAGAGAGTAAAAGTCTTAAATTGTCGGTGAGTCATGCAGGAAGTCTTGCGCAACCTATTAGAGAAACGGAAGATTCGTTTGTTCAAGAAAAAGGTATAGATATTACGGTTGAAGATGAATCGCATGGCAGCGTAACGGTTGTTAAGAATGTCTGTGAACTTCATAAATTGATTGATGTCGTTGCGGTTGCGGATTATTCACTAATTCCTCAGTATCTTATTCCGGATTATGCTGATTGGTATATTCAATTTGCAAGCAATAAGCTTGTTATTGCCTATACGAACAACAGCAGGTTTAAAGAGGAGATAAACGAAGACAACTGGTATGATGTTATTAGAAGAGATGGTGTAGAATTCGGATATTCTGACCCGGATGCTGATCCGTGTGGTTATAGAACGCGGTTGATGTTTAAACTTGCAAGTATTTATTATGAAGATGAAGGTCTGGAGAATAAAATTGTGGCGTCATGTCCTATGCGAAACATAAGGCCAAAGGCGGTGGAACTGGTTGCACAGCTTCAATCGGGCGAATTGGATTATGCATTTGAATATCTGTCAGTTGCTGTGCAGAATGGCTTGGAGTATATGGAGCTTCCGGACCAGCTGAGTTTTGGCAGCGTTGAGTATGCTGATTTTTACGGGCAAGCGACATTTACGATGAAAGATGGCAAAGTTGTGAAGGGTGCGCCTATCTGTTATGGCGTTACTATTCCGAAGAATGCTTTGAATAAAGAGCTTGCCATTGAGTTTGTTGATTATCTTTTGAGCGAAAAAGGTAAAGAAATCTTTGCGCAAAACGGACAGCCATTTGTGCTGTTTAAAACAAATGTGCCTGTCAATGAACTGCCGGAAGCTTTGAGAAAATATTTTGAGGAATGAAAGGTAGAGAAAAACTTACATACATATCTTTTTTTGTATTAGGAGGGATACTTCTTTTATTTATTGTTTTGCCTCTTGGGCGGCTTATTTTTGCGCATTCTCCCAGCGTTATCTTGCAGGAATTGAAAGACAAAACAGTACTTGTGCCTATCTGGAATAGTGTTTTCCTTTCTTTTGTCACTGCATTTATTGCCATTATCTTTGGTGTGCCACTTGCATTTCTTATGGCAAAGAAACGTTTTGGAAAGATTGAAGAGGCGGTGGAAACAATAGTGGATCTCCCTCTTGCAGTGCCTCATACGGTTGCAGGTATTGCGCTGCTTTTTATATTTGGAAGGCAAGGTCTGCTTGGCGCTTTTTTTTACAATGGATTTGGGTTCAGAATTACCGGTACGCGTATTGCTATTGTTCTGGCAATGCTTTTTGTATCTCTCCCTTATATTGTGGATTCTGCAAGGGACGGTTTTAAAAAGGTTGATATTTCTCTTGAAAAGGCATCGCGTTCTCTGGGTGCTTCGCTTTTTTCTACGTTCAGATACATATATTTGCCTCTTTCACGGGATGAAGTTTTATCTGGATTTTTGCTTACCTGGGCAAGAGCGATTTCGGAGTTTGGCGCGGTAATCATTATTGCATACTATCCTATGACAGCGCCGGTGAAAATATACGATGCTTTTACTCAGTACAATCTTGCCGTGTCCAGCGCTATTGCTGCGATACTTCTTGTAATTTGCCTTTCCATATTTCTGACCGTTAGATTCCTGGTGCGGAGGAAAAAGTGAACAGCATAAATGATGTCCTTGTGCTGCAAAATGTTAATGCGGAGATTAGCGCATTTAAAATAAAAGATGTTTCTTTTTCAGTTTATGACAACGAGATACTTGTCGTTCTCGGGGAAAATGGTGCCGGGAAAACAAAGCTTCTTGAAACTATCGCAGGGTTTTTGCCTGTTGTTTCAGGGAGGATTGGCCTTTTTGGAGAAGATATTGCAAATAAGGCAGCTAACGAGAGAAATATTGGTTTTATTTTTCAGGGCCTTTCATTATTTCCGCATCTTAGCGTAAAAGAAAATATACTTTACGGGGCACGCTTCCAGGTGATTCCCAATCTTGATAGGGAATTTAAAAAACTTGTTCGCCTGTTTAAATTGGATAATTTTCTGGATAGATTTCCCAAAACGCTGAGTGGGGGAGAACAGCAGAAGGTTGCTCTTGCTCGCACGCTGATTACAAATCCTAAAATAGTGTTTCTGGATGAACCTACATCCGCGCTTTCTCCGAAAGAAAGGGAAAGGGTAAGCATTGAGATAAAGAATACGTTAAAAAAGCTGAATAAATCTGCTATATTTGTTACGCACAATATTGAAGAGGCGCATCTTGTAGGTGACAGGATTGCTTTGATGGAAAACGGGCGAATTTTACAGATCGATACGCCTAACGAAATTTTTTATAAACCTAATTCAAAAACCGTTGCAACATTTTTTGGAGAGACAAATATATATGATGGATTAGCTGATGCGCAGGACAAGGGGATTACTGCGGTCAAAGTGAACGGGTTGAATATTTTTGCTCTTGGAAATTACAAGCAGGGGGCTAAATTAAAGGTTTTTATAAGGCCAGAGAACATTTTACTGAAAAAACGGCTGACAAGGACAAGTGCAAGGAACAATTTTAAGGGCATTGTGAAGAGCATCTCTTTTAAAGGACCGCTTGCAAGGGTTTTTGTTGATGTGGGTTTTACTGTCGCAGCGCTCATTACAAAGCAATCTCTTGAGGAGCTTGAAATAAATAGAGGCTCAAGTGTGTATATCAGCTTTAAAATTACTGCTGTGCACACGGTTGAAGAGTAATAGTTGCTTTATTTGGGGGGACGAATTCCTCTCTAACTTCTATTTGAGGGAACACATTTCCCTCAAGACTCCTTTTTAAAAGCAAAAACATATAAAGACAAAAGACAAAAGAGGAGATTGCCGCGGACTTCTACGAAGTCCTCGCAAAGACCCGTGGTGACAGAGGAAAAGAGCGTAATGACAAGAAAAAGCGCAAAGTCGGGTTTTTGAATTTTAAAAAAAGTAATTATAATTTGACAGATGAAAAAGAAAAAAATGCGAGAGGTAAGTAAGAGGAAAGTAAATTTAAAGTTTTTACTCATTATCTTTACTCTTGTTCCTGTTTTCTTTTCTGGCCTTTTTCAGGGTGGCTATTTTACCTGGGAGGCTTATGGTACATTTCTCTTGTCTCTTCCTGCAATTTTCCTGTTTTTTTATCTGAAGATTGTTAATAAAGAAAATATTGTAAAAAGTGGTGCTGACAGGGGGCTTTTTATCTTCCTTGCAGTAGCGTTTTTGTCTCTATTTTTTACCGTGTATTTTCATGCAACGCTTACAGAATTTTATAAAGTGTTGATTTATGTTGTGCTCTTTTACATCATTCTTAACAGTGTAACTACGCACAAGGATATGGATTTTGTATTGAATAGTGTTCTTGTGCTTGCTTTAATTCTTGCTTTGCTTGGGATTTTTGCTTATTTTGGGTATAAGTTCCATTTGACCGGTGCTTTTTTTGATTTTTTTTCAACAAGAGGCTTTACCCAGGGAGCAAGAATTTCCTCTACTTTGCAGTATGCAAATACATTTGCAGCATTCCTTATCCTTCCTATTTTTATTTCTTTTTCTTATTTTGTGCATTATAAAAGATACTTTTTAAAAATCATATACGGTATTTTTACTTTACTATTCCTCTTTGCCCTTCTTCTTACGGGGTCGCGTGGTGGCATTATTGCATTTTTTGCCGTACTGGTTCTTTACTTTATTCTCGCTAAAGGCAAGGATAGAAAACAGGGTCTGATGTACCTGGTTGTACTGATAGGAGTGTTTGCTGTTTTCGCTATTTTTAAGAAAGATCTGATTTTGCCTCTGCTTCAGAGTGTTATTAACAGGTTAAAAGAGCTTTTTGCTTTTCTTGGTGGAGCACAAAATCTGTCTCTTGGCGCAAGAGAAACGATGGTAAAAGATAGTTTGAACATTTTAAAGGACTACCCGGTTTTTGGCACGGGCAACGGGACATATCAATATGTGTATGCAAAATACCGCTCAATTTATTTCTTTTCCAAATTTCCTCACAGCATTTTCTTTCAGGTGTTGGATGAATTAGGGATTGCAGGAGCTGTCGCTTTTGTTTATATGCTTTTCAGTTTGTTCAAAAAAGGATTTCTTGTTTTGAAACGCAATTATAATATTTTGCTTGTTGGGCTGTATGCGGGGTTAGCTGGGATTTTGTTGCATGCATTTGTGGATTTTGATTGGTCCTTGATGTTTATGTCGCTTCTCTTTTTCTTTGGATTTGGGCTGCTTGTTTCTCAAGGAAAAAAAGAATATTTTGTTTTTAAGTGCCCAATACTGGCAAAGGTAAACAAACAAAAGAATCTTAGAGAAGTAAAATCGTATAAAGTAAAATCAAATGATGGTAAAAAAGTTACCGCTTTAGTGATAGTAACTGTTGTTTTGTTTTTGCTTTTTCTTTTTCCGTTTATTGCCGCACGGGGAAATTCTAACGCAAAGGCGAGCACAGGAAAAATATCCTGGCAGGAAACAATTAACCAATATAAATCATCTATTGCTTTGGACCCGCTTACTGCTGAATACCACTATGACCTTGCGCATTTTAATTTTGAGATGCTTATTCCGTCTGCTCCGGATCCAACCCAGTTTGTTAACGAGGCAATTAATGAGTATAATGCTGCGATAAAGCGTTGCCCTGAGTTTTTCTTGTATCATTTTGAACTTGCAAGACTTTACCTTCAAATGAATAATGAAAAAGCAATAGACGAATTTACAAAGGCGGTGGAGTTAAATCCAATGGACGCTGGTGGGCATGCATCACTGGGGTTTGCATACCTTAACCTGAGACAGGACACGATTATGTCCAAAATACAATTTGAAAAAGCGTTAGAATTGGATCCTAAAAACGCAGATGTATATTTAGGGTTTGGCGGCCTGTATGAAGAGTTTAATGATATAGAAAAGGCAATAGAGAATTATGAATTGGCAATTAAATACAACAGCAAAAATGCTTATGCATATTATCGGCTTGGCGTGATTTATAAAGATGAAGGAAAGCTGCCTGAGGCAGTGCATAATTTATTTTATGCTCTGCAGTATAATCCTAACTTGAAAGAGGCACAAACTGAGTATGAAAAATTTGCCCCCATTATTACTATTGCTAACCCACGGGCAAAAGAAGATATCAAAGTAGGGACCGCATATGAAATTAAATGGTTTTCTTCTAACATCGATAATATTGAATATTATAATATGGTACTGATTCCTTTGAAAGGTGAAACGATTACCATTGCATCAGGATTAGCAAAGGATGTGTTTTCGTACCGGTACCGACTGCCGGCGGATTTGGAAATCGGAGAATATAGGATTAGAATATATGCAATGGCACCTAAATTTATGGAAAATAAATTTGGCAATTGGCTGTCATATAAAGAAGTTGTTGTTAATATAACGCATTAGGAGGAATTATGGAAGAAGAGGTTGAATTAAGAGATTACATTAATGTTTTATTGAAATGGAAAAAACTCATTATTGGCATTACTATCCTTGCAATGCTTGTTGCAGGCGTAATGAGTTATTTTGTGATAAAGCCCGTGTATCAAGGATGTACAAATGTTGTTTTACCTCTTGTGGCTGGTGAACAAATCCTATCT
>JAYELD010000107.1 GCA_034717215.1 Caldisericota bacterium | reverse complement strand
CTAATAATCGATGCGTGGTGCCAGTGATTTTCACAGACGTCAGAATCAGCAAGGAATTCAGTGTATCCGCCCAACATATCCAGGTAGTACCATTTGCTATCAGCAGGAACGTACTTTATTCCTGCTACTCCAAGATACCCCGACACCTGGTTTCTTGCCATCATCGTAAATTCTTTGAACTCCGACGCAGGATTAAAAATTCGGAAAAATGCACTTACAATTATCTCCGGCAACGTGGAAATTGCGAACTCTTTTGTAACTTGTACCCAATCATCTGCTGCTGGTGCAGTAGTGCGGGTTTTCATTCTGTATCCAAATGACTCAAAATATGCGGCGTCTCTGGCTCTGCCAGCCCAATAGTCCCCAGCATTTCCTGTCGTCGTCCAGCCAGTAACGGGTATGTCAAACGTTTCATGGATTAGGATCGGAATATCGAAGCCAACAAGGGCTTGTACGTTGGTTTTAATTCTGCCGGAGTTGTCTGTCGTGATGTTTGGGATCAGCTTCATTTTTATGCCCCCGATTGTATTATTAAGATATACTCCGTGCCACCTATGTCAGTGTCTACCATGAGTGTGTGCAGGTCGTCCCTGTCAAATTCCAACACATCTCCCGGTTCAAGCGGTATGATGTCAGTGAACGTGATGCCGTCACACGATAGCTTGACATATAGTATGCCTGTTTTGTCTATGTGTCTCAATGATCCTTTCCTACCGTTCTTGCCAAGAGCTGCGTAAACCTCCTCGGTATTGGGCGTGCCTGCTGTTGCAACAGTTCCTTGATGTACGAACGGATTACCAGGACAGAATGAGTCTGGTTCTAAATATAGAGCTTTCGGTGACGTTGATGCAAATATCGCAACGTTTGTTTTTCGGGTCGTTGATATGGATATGTGTTTGAACTTTATATTTGGAAGAACGAATGGGATTCCTGCATTCGTGGTGAACGCACCACCGTCTTCTATTCTTATCGTTACGGGAAGTTCAGCGTTGATAGCGATACTATGACAGTGAGTAAATTCGTGTTCAACGAGGGAATCGGAGAGGTCTTCACGTAAACCTGTTGGAAGATTCACTTTTCCTTCGTAGAAGTCGAATCTTGATATTCCTGCAGAGAGTTCTTTCGTGCCTCCGTCTTCTGGATACGTTATTATTAGTGGAGGCATTTCGCCTGGTTGAGTACCAGAAGATGCAAGTATCGATGATAAGATCTGCTTTATGGATTCGTTTTGACTTATCATCGATTCGTTTTGAGCAATTTGACGAATGATAAGTTCGTCTATGCGTGTACCGTAATCTACGATACCTTCAGGCGGAGTGTGCTCTCTCATGCTTACGTTTAGCTAGTCGTTGATATGAAGTGTTCCGTTCCTTCTATGTATACGCGCAGGTCAGAAGAAGTGCCATTTGTGCTGTAGCCGGCTACGCCATACTTGAACTGCAAAGACGAAGGAATCTTGTCGCCTTCTAGGATGACAGTTGAAGATGCTCCAACATTAACATCAAGCATTGCACATGTCTCTGCTTCGTT
>JAYELD010000106.1 GCA_034717215.1 Caldisericota bacterium | reverse complement strand
GTGAATATAAATGTCATCGCGAACGAAGTAAGCCTGCCCCAGCGAAAGCAAGGGAAGCAATCTCGTATTACCTCGCACAATGTTACGACTGCTAAACTACCGATTTTTTAAATGTATTTTTAATTATCAATTAAATAGCTGGCAAACTGGCCAACCGGCTAATTAGTTAATTGAATAGTCTTTCATCTTGCATCTGTATTTTTAACTAACTAACCAGGTAACCAGCTAACCAACTAACTAAATTAAAAAGGAGGAAATTTAAAATGTATAGTTTTAGAAAAAGTAAAAAAGGTTTTACCTTAATTGAATTAATGGTCGTAGTTGCCATCATCGGTGTATTAGCTCTATTAGGATTAAGACTTTATACCGGGCAACAAAGAAAAGCAAAAAATGCTATAGTTAAAGCTAATGCCGGAACAATTCAGACTTTAATACAGGCGGAATTGGCAGATAATGAAGTTTCTGTAATAGCTGGTGATACTTATATGGATGGTCTAGTTAGCGATTCTGGTATAAGAAATCCATTTAGTGGAAGTCCACAAACAGAAAGCTACTTCAGTGATGGGAGTATATCAACCTTTACTACAGACACATCAGAAGGAGAAGTTTATGTATGGTTAGACGATTCCGATGTATTTCACGTAAATGGATGGGATGACTTAGGAACTAAAATATATCCTACAGTTGATTTAAAAGCTCAAAGATAAATAATTGGATTAAATTAAACAGTAACTCCACTTATATATAACTATATAGGTGGAGTTATCTTTTTACAATAAAATAAAAAATTATAAAGAATTATTTAAAGAGATATGATGTATAGATATTTCAAATCAATTGACATTTTTTTAATCAAACTTGCAATAATATTAATTCCTTTAGGAATTTATAAAGGCGTTGATTATTTTAAAGCCAATCAATATCTATGGTTAAAATTATTTGCTGTATTTTTCCTTTTTTTCTATCTTTTAAAATCAATTACTAAAGCTGAAATAATATGGAAACAACATCCACTAAATCTACCAATCTTTTTATTTTTTATAATATGCTCACTCTCTTTGATGCTAAGTAAAATATTTTTCGTAAGTCTGAAAGATTATCTTATTTTCTTTTCCTATTTAATTCTATTTTTTACCATCATTAATTCTGTTGATACTGAAAAAGATTTTTTTTCTATAATAAACTTCTTTCTATATGTTTCTACATTTGTAGCATTATATGTTATTTTGCATTTTTATGGAATTATAACCTACTTAAAAGAGTTTGGTCCCACTGTATCTCCAATAGGCCAAAAAAATTGGACTTCTAATTATTTAGCATTATTCTTCTTTATTGCATTTTTCTTATTTCTAATTCAGAAAAAAAGAAAGTTTTTATTTAAATACTTTTTAATTTTAATTATCTTCTATATAGCTTTAATGATTTGCCGAAGCAGGGGAATATGGATCAGCATGATATTGACCTCAATCATAATGATATTTTTAATTTACCATTTTAAATTATATTATATGATTAAAAAAAAGAAAAAATGGATATA
>JAYELD010000105.1 GCA_034717215.1 Caldisericota bacterium | reverse complement strand
CGTCTTCTCCAGGTCACAGATTATAATGTTGAACTGGCTGAAAAGGGTATCGTATATATTGACGAAATAGATAAAATTGCAAGGAAATCCGAAAATCCTTCCATTACACGAGATGTCTCAGGCGAAGGCGTCCAGCAGGCTCTTCTTAAGATAATTGAAGGCTCTATTGTTAATGTTCCTCCTCAAGGGGGAAGAAAACATCCTGAGCAGGAATTTATACAAATGAACACCAAAGATATCCTCTTTATAGCAGGTGGTACTTTTGAGGGTCTCGAGAGTATAATAAAAAACAGATTACATAGTAATACACTTGGTTTTAATGTTTCCATCCATGAAGAAAACGGGAAAGATTCTGAAAACACCTTAGAAAAGGTGCAACCGCATGATTTGATGCATTACGGACTTATTCCTGAACTGGTGGGCAGGTTGCCTGTGATTGCAACTTTGCACGAGCTTTCGGTTTCTGATCTAACCGATATTCTTATTAAACCAAAGAATGCACTTGCAAAGCAATACAAACAATTATTCGATTGGGATGGGATAAAATTATCATTTACGAGACCTGCTCTCTATGAAATTTCCAGGAGAGCCTCTAAAAAGGAAACTGGTGCAAGGGCTCTAAGGGGGGTTTTGGAAAACCTGATGCTTGACCTTATGTTCTACCTCCCCCAGGAAAAGGGCATCAAAGCTTGTAGAATAACAAAATCGACAATCACAAAAGGGACACCCCCAGAAATTATACGTAAAAAAAAGAAAGCTCAATGAGAGAAGTATCCAGGATCGCAATTAAAGTGGCTTTTTATCTCTTTGAAAATGAATAAGTGGTCTCCATTCAGATCAATCTCCCTTGTATATGTAGGGATAATTTTATTCGGCATACTTCTCCTCCTTCCAATCTCAAGTAAGGGAATTTCATTCATAAATGCTTTATTTACATCTACTTCAGCAGTTTGTGTCACAGGTCTGATTGTAAAGGATACAGCCACTGATTTTACATTTACCGGCAAGGGCTTTATCCTTTTTTGCTACAAATAGGGGGGATGGGTTATATGGCTTTTGCAAGTTTATTTATGACAATCTTTCGCATGAGACCCGATAAGAGACAGAATTTGATCACTCAAGAAGAGTTTGGCTTATTTAGTAGAGATAATACTCTAAGATTCTTGCGAATGGTTGTTTTTGTAACTTTTACATTTGAAATGATAGGTTTTATCCTGTTTTACTCTGGATTTAGAGGAAGTTTTCCACGCGACCAGGCAATCGCTCATGCTATTTTTCACTCAGTATCTGCTTTTTGCAATGCAGGTTTTAGTTCCTTTTCTACCAACCTTACTAAATTTGCCGATAATCCATTTATTACCTTGACCGCCCCCTTCCTATTTATATGCGGAGGTCTTGGATTTATAGTGCTCCGGGATATTTCCGCTCGTTTTAGAGGTGAAAGGAGATATCTATCGGAGCATTCAAAAATTGTTCTATCAACTACCCTTTCCCTTATAATTTTTGGGACAATCGTAGTCTATCTCCTTGAATACGGCAATGC
>JAYELD010000104.1 GCA_034717215.1 Caldisericota bacterium | reverse complement strand
GAGAATCAACAGTGTTTTTTACAATATATTCAACAACATCTTCAGGCGTATAATAACTTCCGCTTAGTTTTCTTTCGTTTTTATCTTCTGAAAAATAGATTTCACCTTTCGGCAATATAGTGTCAGAACGCGTTATTTTCCCTGCTTTAGATTCGGGAATATACCGAATTTTACTCCCAGATTTACGAATAACTATAATTTCAGGTGCCACAAATAAATTGTGCTCCAACAAACCTTCATAAAGACTGCCTAAATGGCGTACTGAAAGATCGCGGTATTCTATCGGCGCAAAACTTCCTTTTGACTTCTGGTAATAAGCTAATCCGAATATAACCTCTGATAGAAATGGATCTGTAATTTTGGTTTCCTCTATAAATTTGGTAAAATCACTTTCATAATAATTAAACAGACCCCCATTATATTTTTCATTAATTTCTACGTAAAGTTCCTGAAGGCGATTCCAAAGGTTATAAGAATCATTTTTAAGCCCACCTTCATTGCAAAATCGAAATGAATCTTGAATAATATTCTGAAATATCTCGATGCTTTCTCTTTTAAGAAGATCGCGAGATGTCGAATAAAACAAAAAAAGAAGTCGGAAAAGATATATAATTGCCCCATCATAAATATCCTTATTATGTTTTTCGGAATAGTTTTTTTGATTTAAAGTGTTTAGATAGCCTGAACAAAGAGTTTGAAGAACGCCTTTTCCTTCTCCTTCACGTTCAATTGCTGCCCTTAAATTTTCTTCGATATACTTAGTAGTTTTTTCTGATTTATCTTTGTAAATATCAAATTTACACTCTCCGTTTTCATTTCTAACAAAATTATCAGGTCGAAAAAAGAAATAAAATATTTGAAAAGCAGCGTAATCTTGGCTATTTAAAATTGTTTCTAAATTTATTTCCACATAAGTTTCGTAAGGGTTAGGTTCTGTTATATGATATATCCTCCAATAAAATCCATCAGTAAGGATACCCCATTGAAAATCATTCTTTTTTAAATTTCGAATAATCTTTTCTGCCCAAAATTTTCCTTTTAAGGTACAATTAATATCTTCTTCGGGAGGTATTGTATAACAAAGAGACATCGCATTAATTTTATCTATATCCGGAAAAAGCATTAAAACATTAGGTTCTTTTTCCGAATTTCTTTTATGTCCAAATTTCAAAGTATCAAATATATTTTCTATGTAAGTGGTTATCCATGATTCGGGTAAAGTATTATCAGCTTCATCTCTCCATCCTTTAATAGTTCGAAAATAATTTTTTAGATTTTCGTCAATTATTGGCAACTGAGTAATATTCTGTAAATAAGTTTCTGAAAATAAATATTCATTACGATAATTCTTATTCATATTTTTCCTTTCTTTCTTGTTTTTATGCGATAAAGGTATTTATAAAAATGTTGTGAACTCTAAAAATTTCACCTTAGTAGTCAAAAAAATGTCCCAGTGTTTTTTTAATAATTAAGGTAATAGCTAAACTTAATTGCACTAAATTTGTTCTTTGACAATTGAAATCTGTTGATTCAGTAACCTCCTTAATAGGATG
>JAYELD010000103.1 GCA_034717215.1 Caldisericota bacterium | reverse complement strand
GTAAAGATAAAAACAATTACTATGAGAAGAGAAAATGATTTTTTAAATAACATTTAAGAACACCTGCCTTTTTATTTGGTTAGCTGGTTAGTTAGTTTAATATATATTCACTAACCGTTAACTAATTAGATTATAATATGATTCTCTAATTTCCGCAAATGTTTTCCCAAAAAAAATAACCCCCGGAAAAAATCCGGGGGTATTAGAAAACAACTTCACTAAGCTAATAATAATATTAGAAGCTTACTGAAAGTACTGCACTTAAAGTACCAACGTCATCAAGTATATCTCTGGTATCAGCATCCCAATCATTAAACTCATAACCAACTACTAATTCTGTATTTGCTGCTAAAGCATGAGTTAGGGTTAGTTCTGCACTGTAAGGTGCTGGGCCGGTAGGAACGGTATCGTATCTTCCTTCCAAGGCAGCAGTGAGTACATCAGAGTAGACATAAGTTAAAGCAGCAGTTGCGGTATGTTCTACAGCAGCACTATCAAATTGATAGGTTAGACCTAAAGTAATATCTTCAGTCAAAGCATAACCTGTATATTCAGCATAAGCTATATAAGCAAGGGTAGCAGCTGTTACATCATCACTTGATACATCTACTGTAAGTTTATCATAGACCAAAACTACTCCAGCAGGAACTTCTGTGGTCAAAATATCATACCCAGCAGTTACGGTTGCAGTAATATCGCTGAAGGTTAAGCCGAGTTCGCCTCCAACTTCGTTAGTTACAGCAACACCAGCAAGGGTTTGGTCATAATCATAAGTTACATCTAATGTGACATCTTCGCTAGCAACAAAACCTACTGCTACTCCACCACCCATGTTATCAGCGGTAAATCCACCAGCAGTTGGGGCAAATCCAGCAGTGACATAGTTAGCATCCAAAGCAAAGGTTAAGTCTGCGAATGTGGTAGCAAGAGTAGCTGCTCCGGCATACTCAAATGCGGTGTCGTAGAAAGCTGCACCTTCAACAACCAAAGTAACATCATCAAGGGTATAAGTTAAATCAGCACCGCCGACATAGGCAGTTGCTAATTTATCATAAGAAGCGGTTACGCCAAAATCACCGAAATCAGCGTTTACAGTGTAGTAATCATCTACGTTAGCAAATCCGGTGCATGCTCCATCCATCATATTCCAGGTCATTAAAGCGCCATTAAATGGATCATCCGGAGCTGTGTAAATTAGTCCTAAAGCGATAGTAGCTGGTAGAACGGCTCCTACTTTTAATTGTGCTTTGTCGCCCTGGTAATCAATGAAGAAATCTCCCCAGGTAGCACTTGCTGTGCCAGCAATAGCATCAGCAACAGTCATTGAAACACCAGCGGTAGTCTTTTCATTGATGGTAGCAACAATGTCAAGTGTTGTTGTATCTTCTAAAACGCCTACACCGGTATCACTTGGTAATGTATAACTGGCTTCAAATGAACCGGTGATCTTTACTGGTTCAAAGAAGGTGTCCAATTTGGCTACGGTTGTTTCTAGGGCAGCAATAGCTTCGCTGTTTTCGCCTAAAGCAGCCTCTAAGTCAGCTACGGTTACGC
>JAYELD010000102.1 GCA_034717215.1 Caldisericota bacterium | reverse complement strand
CGCCCAATTCCCTCTTATAATACAGCCTCCGAAAGATAGAATTCCAAATGGAGGCCCGATGGAGTTTTTGAGCGATTTACTTGTTCCTTCCAAGACCAAAATACTCTTGGTTGTAGTTGACGGCCTTGGAGGGCTGGAGCGCGACGGCAAGACCGAGCTTGAAACCGCTAAGACCCCGAATCTGGATGCCTTAGCTGCGAAGAGTTCTTTAGGTCTTAGCACGCCGGTGGATGCGGGCGTAACACCTGGGTCAGGTCCGGCGCATTTAGCGCTTTTCGGCTACGATCCGTTGGAGTACGAGATAGGCCGCGGCGTCTTGGAGGCTCTGGGTATTGACTATCCCTTAAAGCGCGGCGACGTAGCGGCTCGCGGCAACTTTGCCACTGCCAAGGACGGGATGATCACAGACCGCCGGGCCGGACGCATCCCTACCGAGGAGAACGAGCGTCTCTGCAAACGCTTGAGCGCTGAGATCAGCGAGATAGAAGACGTAGCGATTCACATCCGGCCAAGCAAGGGACACCGTTTCGTATTGATCCTGGACGGCGAAGGCCTGAGCCACGAACTTACCGAATCCGATCCGCAAAAGGAAGGTCAGCCGCCTATCGTAATCCAGCCTTTGGCCAGGGACGCAGGCAAGACCGCACGGATAGTAAACCGGTTCGTGCTTCAGGCACAGGAGATTCTTGAGTCCGAAGAACGCGCCAACATCTTGCTTTTGCGTGGGTTTGCGTCTCTGCCCGATCTGGTGCCGTTCCCTGAACAGTTTGGCGTAAAGGCCGGAGCAATAGCCACCTATCCCATGTACAGGGGCTTGGCCAGGCTGGTAGGCATGAAGGTGCTTGAGACCGGGTCTACCTGGGAGGAGGAACTTGATACTTTAACTCAGCAGAGAGAGAATTTCGACTACTTCTTCCTGCACTTCAAGGAAACAGATGCCGCCGGAGAGGACGGCGATTTCACAAAAAAAGTCCAGCTGATCGAGGAATTTGACAAGCTCCTTCCCCGTATACTGGATTTCGGATTCGAAGTCGTGGCCATAACCGGTGATCATTCTACCCCTGCGGTGCTGGGTTCACACTCCTGGCATCCCAATCCATTCATGCTTTATGCCCCCCAGACTGCCCGGACAGAAGGAAAGCCTGAATTTTCCGAACGCCGCTGTGCGAACGGAGTTTTAGGACATTTTAACAGCCTGGACGTGATGCCCTTACTCCTGGCCCATGCCAGGCGTCTCAAAAAGTTCGGAGCTTAACATGAAGAAAGCCTTGATATCGGTATCAGACAAAACCGGTGTAGGTAAGCTGGCACGAGTTCTGGTTAATGCCGGCTACGAGATACTTTCAACATCGGGTACCGCCGCGTTCCTGGAGCATTCCGGAATAGGTGTTATAGAGATCTCCGACTACACCGGATTCACCGAGACCTCAGACGGTCGTGTAAAAACCCTGCATACAAAGCTTTATACCGATATACTCGGCAGACCAGCAGGTATCCAGATCGTGGTGGTGAACCTGTACCCATTCGAGCAGAAGATGCAGGAGGGATTGAAGCTTTCC
>JAYELD010000101.1 GCA_034717215.1 Caldisericota bacterium | reverse complement strand
CTTTCAACTGAACCTGAGCTTAGCCTCATTCGCTGCCTAACATTCCTGCCTGAAACCATAGAAAATGTCGTAGACACTCTACAACCTCAATTCCTAACATATTATAGCCAGGACCTAGCCACCCTCTTTCATAGCTTTTACAAACAATGCAGGGTTGTATCTCAAGATGAGGCACTAACTAAAGCTCGCCTCAAGCTAGTCAGAGCATCTCAAATCACCTTAGCCAAAACACTTCGACTAATGGGTATGACGGTTCCAGAAACCATGTAATGCATAGGGCTTAAAGATCACCTCTTTAGCATAGTCATACACGATGGACTCGAGCGCAGGCAATAAACCCAGCGTTGCATTTGCCATCCTCCTATGCTAGATTTACTGGCCATCTTTCCTACGCCAAAATCACCTGACAAGATGTTTCTACGAAAATGACTCAATTAGAACTAGCCAAGGCTGGCATTATTTCTCCCCAGTTGGAACAGGTTGCTCAACACGAAAAACTCGACGTTAATACCTTGCAACAAGGAATTGCCGAAGGCAAAATTATAATTTTGGCGAACCTCAGACACAGCAACTCGACTCCCTGCGGCATTGGAAAAGGGCTCAAGACAAAGGTCAACGCTAATATAGGAACTTCCTCCGACCTTTGCGATGTCAATTTAGAGTTAAAAAAACTACGGATGGCAATTGACACCGGCGCCAACACCATAATGGATTTAAGTACAGGAGGCGATATATCAAGCACAAGACAGACTATTATCGCCAACAGTACTATCCCCGTGGGAACCGTACCCATATACCAAGCTGGACTCGAAGCAATCGAGAAACACAAGGCCCTCGTCAATATGAAAGTTGATGAAATATTCAACGTGATTGAAAATCAGGTCAAAGACGGTGTTGATTTTATCACCGTACACTGCGGCGTAACCCAAGCATCCATAGCAAGGCTAAAAAATGAGGGCAGAATAACTAGCATCGTATCAAGAGGAGGGGCCTTCCTCACAGGTTGGATATTACATAATGGCCAGGAAAATCCCCTATTCCAATATTATGATCGTTTACTGGATATTGCACATGAATATGATGTAACCTTGAGCTTGGGTGATGGCCTCCGCCCAGGATGTCTGGCTGATGCTACAGACAGAGCTCAGGTGGAAGAACTAATCATACTAGGAGAGATGGTAGATCGCGCCAGAAAAGCTGGAGTTCAAGCAATGGTTGAGGGACCAGGCCATCTACCGCTAGCCCAAATAGTTTCCAATGTTGAATTAGAAAAGAGCCTGTGCCATGAAGCTCCTTTCTACGTTCTAGGCCCCTTGGTCACTGATATTGGTGCAGGCTATGACCATATCACAGGTGCAATTGGTGGAGCTATTGCCGCTGCTGCCGGTACCGACTTTTTATGTTATGTAACTCCTGCCGAGCATCTCTCACTGCCTGACGTAGACAATGTTAAGCAAGGGGTAATAGCTTCATGTCTCGCTGCTCACGTTGGAGATATTGCTAAGGGAGTGGCTGATGCTAAGAAAAGGGATGAGCACATGGCCAGGGCTCGCAAGGATCTCAACTGGGAGA
>JAYELD010000100.1 GCA_034717215.1 Caldisericota bacterium | reverse complement strand
AATAGCGGCGATGAAATTATATCTGGGAGGGGAAAATGAGTGAAAAGGGTGGTTACAGCTCCGCTGAAGTAGTAGATAGGGCACTGGAACTACTTCGGAAAATTAACAGGGGAGATGGAAAAAAGGAGGGGTGAAACCATACATAAAAAGAAAGAGAAAGGAGGGACGGTTGTGCAGAGAAAAAACACACCCGCAAATATAAAGGTTTCGTCGCAAAGGAAGGGTGTAACCTTCCGATGCTTGCGATGCGGTGCAGAAGTTGAATTGCCTGACACACCTCTCTTTCGAGTAAAAGGCTTCTGTAAGGAGTGCAATAGGGATACAATCTTCGAAAAAGTTGAGGCCGAGCCACCAATTGAACTATTTTTTGAAAATAAGGAGTTCATTCCTAAAAAGCTTGCCGACTTCATCATGGAGGACTACAGATTTATCACATTTGGCGATACCGACGAATTATATACCTACGAAAGGGGAATATATCGTTCAGGTGGGGAAAATTTAGTCAAAAGTTTGTGTGAAAAGTATCTGGGCAAAGAGAACAGCACATACAGAACGAACGAAGTTGTTAACCACATTAAGAGGGGCACTTACACAAGCAGGGATAAAATTGCTGATAATATAGAGTTGTTATGTATCGCCAACGGTATTTTAAACGTAAAAACTCTAGAATTGTTGCCCCACACACCCGATATCATATTCCTAAATAAAATCCCAGTCAATTATAATCCCGATGCTGACTGCCCAAAGATAAAACAGTTTTTCAAGGAGGTATGCTACCCAGAAGACATACCGACAATGCGGGAGCTCTTTGGCTATTGTCTGTATCGAGATTATCCCATCCACAGGGCTGCAATGTTTATAGGTGAGGGAAGTAACGGCAAGAGCAAAACGATTGGATTATTGCGGAAGTTTTTAGGACAAGAGAATGTAAGCAGCAAAGAATTAAGAGAGCTTGTATCAGATAGATTTGCAACTATTGAGTTATACGGAAAAATGGCAAATGTGTGTGCGGAAATAACTGCAGATGCATTAAGACGGACTGGGATATTCAAAGCTCTAACAGGCCAGGATTTAATAACTGCTGCTCGAAAGTTCAAGGGTTCCTTCTCCTTTGAAAATTATGCCAAACTGATATTTAGTGCAAACAAGTTGCCAATGTCAAGTGATAAATCGTATGCGTTTTACAGGCGGTGGATTTTGCTGTCATTCCCAAACACATTTGAGGGGGACAGGGCAGACCCGAATATTCTGGAAAAATTAGCAACACCTGAGGAGTTATCAGGATTGTTAAATTGGGCGTTAAATGGGTTAGATAGGTTACTAAAAAATGGCGATTTTACATATGGCAAAACAGTTGAGGAGGTGCAGGAACAGTATGAATCCCTGAGCGACCCAGTGTATGCTTACGTAAAGGAATTTTTGAAAGTTGAGATTGGGGAAGTGATAGTAAAGGATGAACTTTACGAGCATTATGTTAAATGGTGTAGGGAACGAAAACTCCCAGTAACAGCCAAAAATATGCTAACCAAGGAGCTGAGTAAGCATTTGCCCGAAATGAGAACTGACTATATC
>JAYELD010000099.1 GCA_034717215.1 Caldisericota bacterium | reverse complement strand
AAAACTATTACTGACTGCGCATGCTGTGTATATGAGTAAGAAACCGTTTCAAGAGCAGACTATTGATGTGTAAGTTTGTTTTTATTAAAAAGGGGGATTTGTGCTTGACTTTTATCACAGTATCTGATGTTAGTGAAAAGGAATGGCATTTCTCTGCTGGTCATGCCAACGAAATCCTTTCCAAATTAAGGACGCAGCCTCGAACCCTTTCTGATGTTTGTGAGAAAATTTTTCAAGGTATTGCCACCAGTGCGGACAAAATCTATTTCCTTGAGCACATTGCTGAAAAAGATGGTGTCATTACAGCTTATTCAAAATCATTGAACAAGGAAATAACAATTGAGAAAGGCTTTGTAAAACCTCTTTTAAAAGGCGCGGATGTTCATCGTTACTTGATGCTTGCGCCCAACATATGGAACATTTTCCCATATAAAATTGAGAATGGTAAAGCGATTCTTTATTCGCAGAATGAAATAAAAAAGTACTTTCCGATGGCATGGAAGTATTTGCTTGAGAATAGAAAGGAATTGGAAAATAGAGAACGTGGCAGAATGAAACACGATAAATTCTATGCCTACATATACCCCAAAAATCTAACTGAATTTGAAAGGGAGAAAATTGTAACACCGGATATCGCTTCTATGTGCCAAATGTCTCTTGATGATAAAGGAATCTATCATACTACTACAATATATAGTTTTGCTTTTAAAAGGAACTCAAATGAGTCAATGAAATATTACTTGGCTTTGCTTAATTCAAAATTGTTGTGGTATTTTGTGACTGCGACTGGTTCTATATTGCGAGGCAACTATTTTCGCTTCAAAACAAATTATCTGATGCCTTTCCCAATTCCTCCTGAACTTTCCAATACCGATCAACAACCTTTCGTTGCACATGTCGACCAGATCCTTTCCCTGAAAAAATCCGATCCGCAAGCCGACACCAACGCATTGGAGAACGAAATTGACCAGATGGTTTATAAATTATACGGGTTGACAGAGGAGGAAATCGCCATTGTTGAAGGAGAATATTGATCAGCTTGCCTGCCTGCTGCGCCGCGGCGCAGCAGGCAGGCAAGGCACGCAGACAGGTGCGCTTTATCAAAAAATGAATAGTCTTATTAAGTAAAGTAAGCAAGTTAAATTTCTCAAGTAGCTAAAAGATTTGAAAATAAGATGAAAAAGAATAGAATTGCTTAAAGATGGCAGAAGAAGTTAAGGAAACATTGAAAAAGGAGCAAATGTAAAATGTTCGACCCCTTCAATTCTTATTCAGCAGGATTGAGAAGGAACGAATTAATTAATTTAAAGATTTCTGATATTGATTCAGATAGGATGGTTATAAATATTATTGGAGCAAAAGGTAATAAAGATCGAATTTCTCTACTTTCTAATAATTTCCTTAAATTATTAGAAAACTATTATAAAATATATAAACCTAAAGAATATTTATTTGAAGGTGCTTCTGGCGGGAAATATTCACCAACAAGTATTGCAAATATTCTAAAAAAAGGAGTAACAAAGGCTGGAACAAATAAAAATGTTACTCCACATATGTTAAGATACAGTTTTGCAACACATTTATTAGAACAGGGAACT
>JAYELD010000098.1 GCA_034717215.1 Caldisericota bacterium | reverse complement strand
CATCGGAGTGACCCCGTTGACGACAACGAAGCTCGTGGAGGGAAGCTACCGGGTCACTCTAAAGCTTGAAGGATATAAGGATTGGTCCACAAGCGTAAACATCCCGGAGCAGAGTGAGATCACGGTTGAGCTCGTCGCTTGGGGAAGCCTAACGGTACGGTCCGATCCAGCCGGTGCAAACCTCTACCTCGATGATCAGCTCCTCGGAGAGACTGTCGCGCAGGGAACAGTCCTTCACTTGGAAGGGGAGCACCGCTTAAAGGTCGTCAGTTGCGGTTACAGACCTTGGTCAACAGATGTGACCGTGGCGAGCGGAGAGGCACAGGAGCTGCGGGCGGAGCTTGAGCGGATCACCGCGGTCTTGATCGAGACCGACCCACCCGGAGCGGAGATTCTGGTCGATGGCCGCTACGTTGGGAAGACCCCGGCCACCGTCGCGATCGAGCCGTCGCTTGGGGAGCTCACCCTCACCAAGGAGGGTTACAAGCCCTGGTCCACCACCTGCATCACCGAGGGAGAGATCCATGTCCTCTTGAGAAAGAACGAACCGCCTGTGGCCCGGATCTCCGGACCGGATGGGGCCTCCGCGCTGGAGGAGTTAAGGTTCAGCGCCTCTGGGTCTACGGACCCCGACGGAGAGATCGTTTCCTACCACTGGGACTTCGGCGACGGTGCAACAGCATACAAGGAGACGGTCTGGCATGGGTACCAAACTCCTGGAACCTATCAGGTAAAGCTCACCGTGGTGGACGACGATGGGGCTGAGGGGGAAGCTACCAAGGAGATCACGATAGAATCCCATCCCCCAGTAGTTCAGATCTCCGGCCCGATCAGCGGGAAAGTCGGCGAGGAGCTCACCTTCAGCGGCGAAGGCTCGCATGACCCCGACGGAAAGATCGTTGCCTACCACTGGGACTTCGGCGACGGTAGCACGGCATCTGGGATGATCGTCTCGCACCGCTTCGAGAAGCCCGGATTCCACATGGTCGTGCTCGTGGTGGTCGATGATTGCGACCTTGAAGCGGTCGATATACTGGACGTGAAGATTTTCACCCAGTTCGGCCTCATCCTCGATCAGATACAGGGCCTTATCGAGCCCGTCCCGTACAACCTCGACCTCGATCTGGGGCGGGGCGAGAGCGGATGGAGCCTGGGCCTCCTGATCGGGGACGACTTGCGGCTCGGGGGATCGATCTCCTTCACCGGGGAGGAGGTCCCCGACTACTACGAGATCTCCCCGCAGTCATGGGACGGAGAGGTGTACAACCTGGGGCCGGAGCTCGAACTGTGTGCTCTCTCGGGGACAACGTTCATCGCCGGGGTCTCCATCGAATGCGGGATCGGTATCTCCTTCCAGCAGCGGGTCCACATTGCGACCATGCCCTCTTCCCAAGGGGGAACCGAGCTCCTGCCACAGAGGGCGGTCATCCTGCCGAACGGCTACACGGACTGGGAAACGTACCTCAACACTTTTGCGGGCATATCCATTCGCCTCGAAGGAGCGATGTTGAGCCTCCGCTATCACAACCGGCGGGGATGGATCGTGGGAATCGGGGTTGAGTTCTGAGGCTGCAGTAGAGGGAGGCAGCATGAAACTGGATACAAGAGACCGAACGTCGG
>JAYELD010000097.1 GCA_034717215.1 Caldisericota bacterium | reverse complement strand
TTGACGGTGCTTGGATTCCGAAATCGCCTGAATAATATCGAAAAAGATTGCGAGAATCTAAAAACTGAGTCCCATGAAATGTTTAAGGAAATCCGAAAAGATATTAAAAAGTTACTGGAGAGAAGATGAAAAAATTAGCTGAAGAAGCTGACCGATTGGTTTTTGAAATGCAGATGATTGCGGATAATCTTGCAGAGTATAATTCAGGATTTTCAAAGAAAAAAGTTCCGTTAGAGGCTCTTCAGTATGATGTTGCGAGTCTGGCAAGAGAGTTAGCAGGGATGCATGGAGAGCTGGGGAGGAAGATAAAAGAATGACAGAAATAGAGAGAATATATAGAGAGATAGAAGAGCTTAGAGAAATATTAAAGACTCTGTCTTATGACGTTTCTCAGCATCGCTCCGAATTTGAGGAATTTACAAAGAAGAAATCTCTTGCTCAGCTCAGTTCCGATGTAAAATCAATAGGATTGGTGTTTGGGAAAATAGGAACCAGGATTATGAAAATCCACGAGGAGAACCAGAGAAATGGAGTTAATCCCAACAGTTAGATTAATTAGACTTGAAGAAAGCTCTCAAGGTACTTTTGGGGTTTTGCTTATATGCAGCCAGGTTTTTTGTGTTACACTTGAGAGACCAGACTTACTTAATGAGCGAAACGTATCCAGTATTCCAGCGCAACAGTATCAATGCATAAAAATACGCTCTCCTCAATTTGGAGAAACTTTTGAAATTGTTGATGTGCCTGGGAGGAGTCATGTTCTTTTTCATAGCGGAAATTTTGTCGCCTCGACAGCTGGCTGTGTGCTCCTCGCTCAATACTTCGGTAAACTACAAGGCAATAGAGCTATACTAAATTCAGGGGCAACATTTAAGAAATTTATGGAGATAATGAAAGACGTTGACACATTTAACTTAACAATAAGGGAGTGTTATTGATGGATATTAGTTCAGTATTAAAAAAAGCTGGTGGTTCTATATTAAAAAATGCATTTCCGCCTTTCTCGGGAGTTGCTTTTGATCTTATTAATGACGTCCTGCCGTCAGATAAAAGACTCTCTGAAAGTTCAACTGGAGCAGATGCTGAAAAAGCGATTGCGTCTTTACCACCTGAACAGAGAATAAGCCTGCTTGAAAAAAAGCTTGATGTTGAAATAGAAGAAATAAAAGGTTGGACGAATGTTGTTTCTGCTCTTGCGGAGGTTGATAAAACAGGGCATACAACCCGCCCCAAGATTGCGAGAGAACAATCTGTTCTTATTGGTTTTGGTGTGGTTGTTACTTTAAGCTCGGTAGGATATGCAATAATTACAAGTGACTCAGAGATGATTGATTCAATAGCTAAGGCATGGCCGTTGATTCTGGCTGTTATTGGTGTTCCCGCAGGTATAGTAAACTCTTACTTCGGGAAAAGAACAAAAGAGAAGGCTCAGAAATATGAAGGGGTTACTAACACACCACCTGTGACAGGAATAATATCTCAAATTTTGGGAGCGTTTAAAAAATAGTACTTAATTCGTAAGCCTTCCCAACCATTCAATTTCATCAGAAACTTCTCTTGTCCTGCCGGCACAATGGCTATATGCTCCAAATTGGACATCAAAATCTTTAAGCGCCGATTTGAGAGTTTCGATGTCT
>JAYELD010000096.1 GCA_034717215.1 Caldisericota bacterium | reverse complement strand
TCCCTCATTTCTTTTTGTATAATCTACAATTTATATATTTAAAAAAACTCAACTAGTATCACGCAATATATATAGAATAAATCTACTTCATAAAAAATCTATTTCGCAATTCATTCATACATACTTCCGGTTATTTCTTCACCAGAAAACAGGGCTGGTAATCCTCCTGTATGCCAGAACAGCACCTTGCTACCTCTGGGAATCCTGCCTGTTTTAATAAAGTTTAAGAGCCCTGCCATCGCTTTTCCTGTGTAGACTGGGTCTAAAAAAATTGCTTCATTTTGTGCTATCTGTTTAATTGCCTCCCCTTCTTCTTTTGAAGGGACATCATATCCTTTGCCCACATAGTCCTCACTGATGCAAATATCTTCTTTGGAGAACGGGATTGTTACCTTCAAAAATTCTGCTGTCTCCTCAGCTCCTTTCAAAATCCGCTTTCTCAGAGTTTCAATAGGCATAAATCCTGCTGAAAACCCATAAATTTTCACAGTAGAGGTAAAAAGTTTTTTCCCAACAAGAAGCCCTGTATATGTTCCCCCTGTACCAATTGCTGTCACAATATAGTCAAAATAATCTAGCATCATACCTTTTTCCTTAAGTTGCCTTACAAGTTCTCCCACAGCATATACGTAAGCCACGTGCCCTCGAGGAAACGGTGCTCCCACCTCAATATAATAGCATTTCCCATTTTTTTCCTCTAATTCTTTTATCCTCTCGTCTACCTTTTCTTTTGTCCTTTGCATTGCTTTGGGAATACTCTCTCCCTGTTGTAATTTGTTGAGATAAATCTCTGCTCCCATTACTTTGTCTAATAATAAATTCCCTTTATATTTCTGTGGTATTTCTGGACCATACAAAAATAGAACTGTTTTCATTCCCAATCTATTGCCACATGCAATGGTTTGCCTACACCAATTCGACTGGAATGCTGCACCTGTAACCAAATACTTAGCTTTATTTTTCACCGCTTCCGGGAGAGTAAATTCAAGTTTGCGTGTCTTATTGCCACCAAATTCTACGCCAGTAAGGTCATCTCGTTTCATATACATCTCTACTCCACATAACTGTGAAATTCTTTCTAATTTCTGCAAAGGTGTAGGTAAAAAAGCAAGTTTGACACGCGGAATCTTTTCCAATTTTTCAAAAACCCTTAAATATATATTTTCTCCCACTTTTTATACCCCCTCAAAACTAAACAGTATAGAATAATGCATAGGACCCCAAATACAAATTAAGTTCCTTATGGAGCTGAACAGTTCAACAAAAATTAGTGCAACTGTTTGCACTTCTCTAAATTCTTTATCAATTATATCATCATTTCCATATTTCGCTCTATCAAAGATTGTAATACCGATAATATCAGCGGGAAGTAAACAAAAAATAAATTGAATTCGCTTAAACTTTGCATTTAACGAAATGGAAACTACTTTTGCAAGCATCGTTTTCCTTGTACCCGATATATCTTCCAAAAGAATATGGCCTAAAAGTTATCGTTGGCACTCATCCCATACCGGAGAAATATTACAAAATACATAAAAAATTGAGTACATGGAATTCAAAAGAGTGGAAAGAACTAATTAAGCCGACTCTTACAGATAAGAAAACCCGACTCTCTTACGATTAACAGAATTTTTGAAAA
>JAYELD010000095.1 GCA_034717215.1 Caldisericota bacterium | reverse complement strand
AAAAGTTCGAAGGTTTTGTGATTGATTATTTTTAGATAACAAGTTTCAACATATAATAGATAAGCTGTGCTCCAAAAAGGACAAGAATCACTCCACAAACTACCTGAAAAACTTTGCGCAATTTAGCCGATTTAAATAACCTTCCAGGAATAATGCCCATTAGAGTCCCTAATACTATGGGAGCGATTGCTGTGCCTGTCGCAAATAATGCAGCGTATAATGTACCTAGTAAAACAGTATTTTCTGCTATACAGGCAATATAGGTAAGAATTGCTACATATGGAACACAAGGAGCAATGCCCATCAAAAAGCCAATTAAAAACATACTTTTAGTACCTTTATCCAATATTCTCTTTCCACTATGCCTCTTATAACCTTTGCCTAAAATGATAAGGATACCAATTGTTATCATGGAAAGAGCTAAAATTAAATAGAGCCAACCGGATTTTTGAGGGGGAAAGAATTGATTAATAAAATTGAAAGCCACGGTTGCAAGACCACCCAAGATAGCAAAAGCCAAAAGCCTACCGATTGAAAATATAAAAGCTACTTTAAAACCACCCAGCCAATTTTCCTTTGTGGCTCCAATATAAGGCAAAAGCAACGGAGCAGTAAAGCTAAGACATGGCCCCCATCCCATAGTAAAGCCGGCTGCGAGTAACTTTAAAGAATTAGAAAGCATTCTTTATCTCTATCTTTTTCCCACAGCCTGCAAGAATAAAGTCTTTTCCATAGACTTTTTCAAACTGTTCTCTTGCGAGGTCTCCTGAACAATGGCAAGGAGCCACTTTCAAAACCCTTTGCTCTTTTATCCCCTTTACAATACTCTTTATCTGCCATAGATTCATCCAGCATAGATGAAAGCCACCCAATGCTAAATAGACATCTTGATTAAGCATCCCTTTTGCCTTTTTAACAATGTTTACAATCCCTGGATGAGCACAACCTGTGATTACTATCAATCCCTTAGAAGTTTTTATTATAAGAGATTCTTCTTTTATCCAGCTCCCCATTTCTCCAGTGGAATAAGCATTTTTGCAGATTTCCTTGGGATTATGAACCTCGATCAATTTTGCTCCTGCCTTAATGACTTCATTTTTAATACTTTGAGGTAGAGACTTCGGCAGGTAAACGGTAACATTGGGATTCTTTTCTAAAAAGTCGGGTAAGCCCCCAACATGGTCGTAGTGAATGTGAGAAAGAATTATTATATCTATTGAGGCAGGATCGATTTTTAGTTTTTGCATATTGGAAAGAAGAACAGAACCCTCACCACCGACATCAAAAAGAATTGTTTTCTCAAGACCTTTTACAAAACAGGAAAAACCCCATCTTGTTTCTAAGCCTTCTTTGTAGGTATTATTATCATAAACAATTGTAAGATCCAAATCTTTTGTCACTGCTAAAGATGAGAATGAAACGATGAATATTAAGAACAAAGTTATCCATTTTATCTTATCCATTTTGCCTCCTAAAATATAGTTTAACAAACAATAATATTCATAAAGAAAATAAAAATCAAGTCACATTTTACCTAAAAGATTCTTGACTTTAAAGAAAAACCTGTATAATACAAAAAGGAGATAAAAATGCTTTTGGCAGATTTTAGCTGGGAAGAAGTGAAAGATCAGGTTGCCAGG
>JAYELD010000094.1 GCA_034717215.1 Caldisericota bacterium | reverse complement strand
TAATGGGGGCATATGCCCCCAGGTCTCCCGTAATTATATAATAAAATTTAATTTTTTAACACATGTTCTTTGACAATTTTAACATATTCACTAACCAGGTTCTCAGATAATGAGGTGATATAAGCTATTTCGCTTAACATCATCCCTCTTTCCCAAAGGATTTTGACCCTTTGGAAGTCTCTGATATATCTATCCACTGAGGAAGGTGCATGGGAAGTAGCCCTGGCTATATCTTTGGTAGAATAGCCTTGGGTAGACATTTTAATTATTTTTACCTTATGAGTTATTGATCTGCCGATATCATGAACCACGCCTCTTAAGGGGAGCATCACCTTTTTCTCCTTCTGGTATGCCAGGACAAGCTGGGATACTCTAGCTTGGGATAGATTAAAGATCAGGGCAATATCGGCTTGGGAGAGCACCCCGCCTTGATAATAGGCTTCATTTACAATCCTGGCTATTCTTTTAGCCAGGATGCGAGAGGTTTTTATCCCCCTGCTGTAATCTAAAATATCTGAATCTGCCACAACAGACAGGATAACATGTTTAGATTTGGTCTTGCCAAGTGTTTTACCATTTCCGTGTTTTTCGGTCTTTAGGACAGCAGGCCAGACCATCTGTCCGGGCTTAAGGGTCAAGGCATCTTTAGTAGATTCAGCAGAGATGGACAACAGATCAATAATCAGGGCCTCAGCGACCTTGGGTTTGGACTGGTAACCATAGTTTTCCATCAGGTGAAGGATTAGGTTATTTTTTAGGGTCTTTTCCTGAAGGCGACCGTATAGTTGCTTATTGATACTCATAGCAGCCCCCTTTTTTTACTGGATAAGTAGCCTTTGATTTCCTCTAATCTTTCAGTGTAGTCCTTATTTTCCCTATAGCGAGCATAGAGGGTAAGATATTCACCGACTACCTTCTCTGAAGTACCGGTAAGATGGCGTATTTTGACGATGCTGAATCCTTCATCATGTAGATAGACGACCTTGATAAAATTTTCAAAGTACCTGGTTACCGATGACAGACTGTGTTTGGTCTTTAAGACTACCTCGGTGGGTTGATATCTTTTTAAGAGTAGTTCAATGATTCTTGCCTTATGTGATATCCCGGGTCCGATATCTTTGATCTCCCCCCGGGTAGGTATGCTGCCACCTCTTGTTTTTATTCTTTTGACGATTCTCTTTACCGTAGACTTATCGACAATTAATATCTCAGCAAGATCAGCCTGAGAAAGCAGACCTCCCTGGTGATGTGCTTCTTCCGAAAGCCTAGCTGCCAAGTATTCTCTTAGAGCAGGAATTCCGAGCTTAGCCTTAATTCTTTGGTCTGCACGGCTGTATAGAGTAAGATTTACCGGAATAAGCCTACAGTCTTTAATTGGCTTCCCTGCCGGTTCATCAGCTGAGACAGCATAGAATATGATCTGATTGTCAAATCTACAAGCAAGATAATGTTCTTTTACAAAATTATTCACGTAGTCCCAGAGCACATTGGTTTCAACTCTCGATAATCCATACCCCTCTATGACATCACGTTTAAAACAACCCTCTGGTGACTTAACTAAATTATTACAAATACTATTGATCATGTAACTGTTACCTCCTTGGTCTATATGTTATTATATTAGCATAGACCTGGGGGCATATGAGCTAATAGTTA
>JAYELD010000093.1 GCA_034717215.1 Caldisericota bacterium | reverse complement strand
GAGGTTTTGCGCTAACCCCTATAGCAACAGTACCCTGGACTAAAACTTCTTGGGTTGATACAACGGCGCAACCAAATACAACATATGTCTACTGGGTGCGAGCAAGGAGAGATGACAGTACTTACGATGATTATTCACTAGGATCTTCCTCTGCTACATTGCTTACTTATTCTGCCCCACCAACAAGTTTCACGGCTAATGCTATCGGAAAAACCGTTTACATGACGTGGAATCATACCAAACAATGCGCCGGATATAAAATTTATGAGAAAAGCACAGGTATGTTCTTACTCTGGACAGTCGTTAAAACAATAACCAATAACAACACACTCAGCACGTCAATTACAGTACCGGATTACAGAGCACATACATACAAGGTAATGGCTTATAATGCAAGCGGGGTTTCCACATCAGGTGTAACAAAAATCGCATATGCTCTTGCACCACCAACAGGGCTTACCGCAACAGCACTTTCTTCAACTTCTATAAGGCTTGATTGGGACCATCCGGTCGATTCAAACGCAGTACAAATTGTGGCAAGTGAAAGTACAGATGGCTCATCTTTCTCCGGTATAGGAGCATTTACCGCAACTGCATCTAATTTAACCGTTTCGAGTCTTTCTCCCGAGACACAGTACTGGTTCTTAATTAAGGTAAGGAATGGTTCCAATGAATCAACATCATCTAATGTTACAAATACTACAACACCCGCAGCGGGTACAGCACCAGCCGCACCAACTTCACTTTTACTGGCAGCAGCTTCCTGTAACGAAATCTCACTAAACTGGACTGACAACGCTGACAATGAAGAAAATTATATTATAGAGAGAAAAGAAGCCGGTGGAACGTATTCGGCAATTGAAACTTCACTTGCTCCTGATACTGAATCTTATTCAGACACATCTGTATCTGCCGAAACGACATACTATTATAGAGTAAAAGCAACAAATAGTATTGGTGACTCGGCTTATTCAAATGAAACTACTATTACAACTCCCGTATGTGGAACCGTTCCTTCTGCTCCAATCGGGCTTTCAGCAACAGCTGAAAGCAGCAGTGAAATATCATTAACCTGGACAGATAACAGTGATAATGAAGATGGGTTTAAGATAGAAAGAAAAGAAGCTGGTGGGACATTTGCCGAGATTGATACGGCTTTGGCAGATGCAACGACATATTCTGATACAACAGTCTCTCCTGAAACGACATACTACTATAGAATAAGAGCATACAACACAATCGGAGATTCTGTCTATTCTGATGAAGCACATGCTACAACACCCGCAGCGGGTACAGCACCAGCCGCACCAACTTCACTTTTACTGGCAGCAGCTTCCTGTAACGAAATCTCACTAAACTGGACTGACAACGCTGACAATGAAGAAAATTATATTATAGAGAGAAAAGAAGCCGGTGGAACGTATTCGGCAATTGAAACTTCACTTGCTCCTGATACTGAATCTTATTCAGACACATCTGTATCTGCCGAAACGACATACTATTATAGAGTAAAAGCAACAAATAGTATTGGTGACTCGGCTTATTCAAATGAAACTACTATTACAACTCCCGTATGTGGAACCGTTCCTTCTGCTCCAATCGGGCTTTCAGCAACAGCTGAAAGCAGCAGTGAAATATCATTAACCTGGACAGATAACAGTGATAATGAAGATGGGTTTAAGATAGAAAGAAAAGAAGCTGGTGGGACATATTCTGTTCTTGCAACCGTTGGGACTGACATTACTTCCTACGACAATATATTCCTTCTACCCAACACAACTTATTATTACAGGGTAAGGGCATATAGCTCTCTGGGGTTCTCTGACTATTCTAATGAAGTTTCTGCTACAACTCCACCTAAAATAGAACAGATAATAATACGCTTGTACATTGATAATCCTAATATGTATATAAATGAAGTGGAACAGGAAATAGACCCGGGTAGAGGTACAAAGCCCGTTATTATTACAGAATGGTCAAGAACAGTTGTCCCGATTAGAGCAATTGTTGAAGGTTTAGGGGGAGCGATCAGCTGGGATGGAACAGCAAGAAAAGTTACAATAAATTTTAAAAGTACAATAATTGAACTATGGATAGATAATCCAAAGGCAAAAGTCAATGGAACGGGGGAATGGATAGATAACGATAATCACAATGTGAAACCAATCATTATAAATGATAGAACAATGCTCCCAATCCGATTTGTTACAGAAAATCTTGGTTGCCTTGTAGAATGGGAAGGAGTTAGAAGAGAAATAAAAATAACCTACCCAAAACCGTAATTAATTAAAAAAGATTTATAAGCCTTAAAGGCGCGGGGAAAACCCCGCGCCTTTTTTCATTAAAACTTTACTTTTTAAACTTCGGAAAATAATTTTACAAATTTAAACCAGAAAGAGAAAACTAAATAATTTTATTATCATTATTTTTAAAAACAGTAAGAAAAAAATTTTATTTAATAAATTTTTAGAGATGTTTATTTTTTTCCACTTACCTGTATAATAAAATGTAACTAAAGGGATGGGGTATATATGAATATATGGAAAAAAGCATTAAACGAATTAAAAGAACATCTTAGTGTGCCAACATTTGAAACATGGTTTCGCAAAGTTGAACTTGAAAAAGAAACAGCTAACACAGTTACACTAAATGCTCCATCGGAGTTTGTAAAAGAATGGCTGGAAACAAAATACAAATCTCTCATCGAAAGTACCCTTTCGGGGTTAAAAAATAAAGATGTAAAAGTAGAAATTGTTGTGGGAAAAAGGGGGGAAGAGCCTCCGCAGAAAATCGTTATTAATAACTTGACTCTAAAAAAGCGCTACTCTTTTGAAAACTTTGTTGTTGGAGGTGGGAACAAGCTCGCTTATGCAGCCTCTACGGCTGTAGCCAAAAACCCGGGTACAGCATATAACCCTTTATATATATATGGAGGAGTAGGTCTGGGGAAAACACACCTTTTGCAGGCAATTTCTCATTACTTATTAAAAAACTTTAGTGACTTGAAAATCATTTATACTACCACAGAAAAATTTACAAACGAAGTAATTTATGCTATCCAAAATGCGCGTAGCAACAGCCAGCTGATAGACCGTTTTCACAAACAGTACCGTTCTGTAGACGTATTGCTTATTGATGATATTCAATTCCTTGCAGGTAAAGAACGCACACAAGAAGAATTTTTTCATACATTTAATTCATTACACGATGCAGGCAAACAGGTCGTGATTACATCCGATTGTCTTCCAAAAGAAATAGCAACCCTCCAGGAAAGGCTTTTAACCCGTTTTGAATGGGGTCTTGTAGCCGATATACAGCCTCCAGACTTTGAAACAAGGGTGGCAATCTTAAAAAAGAAAGCAGAGCTAGAAAATATTAGCGTGCCCGATGACGTTCTTTTTTATACAGCAAAGAACATCTTTTCCAATATCCGTGAATTAGAGGGAGCATTAGTCAGGTTAGTTGCATCTGCATCGTTGACAAATGAAGAAATTACTCTTTCGTTTGCAACAAAAATATTATCAAGCGTAATTCAGACTAACAACGAACCTATTACAATAAAGAGGATTAAAAAAGTTGTTTCGGAATATTTCAATACCCCTGGAGCCGCATTAGATGAAAGAAAAAGATCACAGGATATTGTAATACCAAGACAAATTGCAATGTACCTTGCAAGACAACTTACAGATTCCTCTTTACCGTTGATTGGAAGTTCCTTTGGTGGAAGAGACCATACTACAGTAATGCATGCTTGCGCTAAGATAGGAAAAGAAGCTGAAAAACAAGAGACGATGAAAGCATTAATAGAAGATATTACAAAAAAAATTAAAACTGGGAATTAACTGTGGAAAACTATGTAGAAAAGATAATTTTTTTTGTGGATAAGTTTTATCCTGTTGATAGTGTTGAAAAGATTAAAACTTACCAACAAACATATAAACAGCATTTTTTAATAAAAACCTATATAGAATAAACATTTACACATAATGCAGCACATTATTATTACTATTATTATATTTTAAATATTAAAGAGTAAAATAATAAAAATAAAGGAGTGGATAAGATGAAAATAAAACTACTAAATAAGGAATTTTTGACAGCCTTAAACAATGTGGGAAAAGTAATTTCTCCCAAATCAATAGACCCTATTCTAAGTAACGTACTGATACGCATTAATGGTAACAATATTACTTTTATTACTACAAACCTTGAGCAGGGAATTAAAAATACGGTTAAGGGAAATGTAGAAATTGAACCTGACGAACCCAAAGAAACAGTATTACCATTTGCTTTACTAAGAGAAATAATTTCAAAGTTTAATAATGAAGAACAGACAGAAATTTTAGTTAGTAGTGATAAGGGTGTAATAAAACAGAGAACGTCAGAGTATAAATTTAATTGTTTTAACGCAAATGCGTTTGCTCTTCTTCCAGAAATAGAGGAAAAAATAAAGATAACTATTCCTATGAAAATACTAAAAAAACTTACTGAAAATACAATATTTGCTGCATCTAAAAGAGAAGAAAGCAGAAAGGAGTTCAAGGGAATACTATTTGATTCTAAAGATAATAATCTTAGATTTGTAGCTACAGATAGTACATGTCTTGCATTTAGTAACTTTCCAGTTGAGGGGGTTCAAGAGGAATTATTTATTATCCCATGGAAAGCGTTGGATATTTTAAATAAAGTTGAAATAAAAGAAGAAATTATTGATATTATATCTAATAAAAACCAAATTTCTTTTAATACACCCAATATTAATATTATATCCTTACTTATAAACGGCTCATTCCCTCCCTATGAAGCTATTATTCCCAGAGAAGATGAATTTTACGCAGAAGTGCGTAAAGATGAACTCTTACCTGCTTTAGATAGAGTAGAAGTACTTGCAAGAAGTAGCACAAAGAAAATAGTTTTAACATTTTCAGCAGGCAATCTAAATATAGAGGCTGTGCTACCAGAAATAAGTGAGGGAAAAGAGAGTGTCAAATTTGAGGGAACCGCAGAACTTTCTATAATACTTCATGGAGAAAAACTAATTAACGGCATAACCCACATAAATGATGATATAGTAGTGTTTGAAATGAACAGTCCCTTACATCCCATTAAAATTAAGGGTAAAAGTGATGATTTATATCTTTATATTATTATGCCGCAAAAGAAGACTACAACAATTTAATGGAAATTAGTTCTCTTCATATTGAGAATTTTAGGTCTTTTGAAAAAAGCGAGTTTAATTTTTCTCCCCTTTTTAATATTATTACTGGGAAAAACAGTACTGGGAAAACAACAATACTTGAGTCGATATATTTAGCATCTTCAGGGAAATCCTTTATTACTAGCCATCTGTTAAATTGTGTGAGTTTTAATAAACAGTATTTTTTTATCTCCCTTATTTTTCAGGATAGCTTAAGGGAAAAAAATATCGATATTTTAATTGGAAAT
Organism: Caldisericota bacterium; assembly: GCA_034717215.1. Taxonomy (NCBI): domain Bacteria; kingdom Pseudomonadati; phylum Caldisericota; species Caldisericota bacterium. The sequence continues at coordinate 29,045 of JAYELD010000093.1, read as the reverse complement.
GGAAAAAAAGAAATACAGTTAAACTATAAAAAAGCAAAAGGATTTTTTGAAATTATAGGAATGCTTCCAGTTATTTTTCTAAATTATAAAGTAGTGGATATTATAAAAGGCGGTCCTAAAAAAAGGAGAAATTTTTTAAACCACTGGTTAATTTTTACGGATTCCACATATTATTCCGAATTATCGAATTATTATACTCTTTTATACCAAAGAAACGCCGTACTTAAAAGTACGGCTATATCTAGAGAACTCTTGTCTATTTTATCCAATAAGATTATTCCGGTAGGACGAGTAATACAGCAGAAGAGAAAAGAAGTTGTTTCCTCACTTAATGATATTGTACAAAAAAACTTTTATAAAATTTCTAATAAAAATGTAAAAATAGAGTTTATTTATAACCCATCTCCAACAGAAAAGTTATTAAAGAATGGGATGGAAAATACCGAAATACAAAGGAAACGAACACTTTTTGGGCCGCACCTTGATGAATTAGAAATTTTAATGGATGGCATCCAGGCAAGAGAGTTTAGTTCTTTAGGCGAGGCATATAGTATAGCCTTTGCAATGCGCTTTGTAGAAAAGGAATCTATTAAAGAGAAAAGAGGGGAAGAACCAATACTTTTAATGGATGATTTTTTTTCTGATCTTGATGAAACACGCCGCGACAATGTTTTAAGAATGACAGAAGATGGACAAATATTTTTAACAACCCTGAATTTAAATATTATTCCTGAGGCCGTACTCGATAAAGCAAAGATTATTTCATTATGAATACTCTTAAATATATTTTAGACAGCGTTCTTCAAAAAAAGCAAATTTATGTCAAAATTAAAGGAAATCTTGCGCTTTTAAAGTGGGGCGAGATTGTTGGTGAAAAACTTTCCAACTATACAACGCCTATTTTTTATAAAGAAAATACAATTTTTATAGGAGTGATAAGCCCATTATTTATGCGAGAACTTACATTCATGAAAACGGATATACTAAAGAAAATTAACGAAAGTATCCCAGATTCACCAATCAAAAATATTAAATTTAAATTAGTATCACAAATACAAAAGAAGGTAAGGGAAAGAACCAAAGAAGATGAATATCTTTCTTATCAGGATATAAAACTTACACAAAGCGACATTGATTGGGTAAAATCTGTAGCGGATAGGTTAAAGGTCGAGAAAGAGCTTAAAGAGAAATATGTTGAACTACTTACCTTTTATAAAAAAAATGAGAGGTTAAAAGGACAGTTAGGGTATAAGATGTGCAAGAAATGTGGTACTTTGTTTAAAGGCGAGGGCCCACTTTGCCCTGTTTGCAAGATGAAGGACTAAACTGGAGAAAAAATGGTTGACTATTATTAAAGTTTTGATATAGTAAGATGTGAAATTTTAAGGAGGTTTTTATGAGGATAAATTATAAACCGCATAATAAGAAACGTGCCAGACATTTGGGATTCAGGAAAAGGATGAAATCGCCTGGCGGCAGAAGAATTTTAAACAGAAGAAGAACAAAAAGCAGGATAAAGCTTTCAGTATAGATTGAAATTGTGGGAAAGGCTTAAAGGGAAAGACTTTAAAGATGTACTGGAAAACTCAAAGAAATACTTTGGGCATTTTGTTGTTGTGTTTGTTTCGAATCGAACACAAGGGAAAGTTGGATTTATTACATCTAAAAAAGTAGGGAATGCTGTAGAGCGGAATAGAGCGAAACGATTAATGAGAGAATCGTTTTTAAAAATTGAGGATAAACTATTGAAGGATAGAAGTTATGTCATTGTTGCAAAGAAAAGTATAACAACTGTTAAAATGCAGGATGTTTTAATAGATTTGTCAGGGATTTTAAGAAAGGAGTGTAAGGAATGAAAACTTTTTTACTCTTCGCTCTTAAATTTTATAGACGTTATATTTCACCGTTAAAACCACCGACATGCCGTTTTATCCCGACTTGCTCTGATTATGCAGTTCAAGCAGTTGAAAAATATGGGGTAAAGAGGGGTGGATGGCTTGCAGTAAAAAGAGTTTTGCGATGTAATCCTTTTTTCCCTGGAGGAAACGACCCTGTCCCATAAGGAGGATACATGAAAAAGAAAGTATTTTTAATTTTAATTGGAATGCTTATGTTTTCAATTTTTATTACAGGATGTGCTGGTGGAGTAAGTTTTCCGGATGTGACTGAATCTGGTGTGATTGTACAAATTGCAGGGAGAGGAAGGCCTATGGAAAATATTCCTCTTTCAGTCCGTATTACGAACAATACAACTGATTTTATTTCTGATGTGAAAGTAAAACTTATTTCAATTGACAACCGTTCTGACCTATCACCCTTTGAATTATGGAAGGGGACAAGAGAAGTCGATGTAAAAGAAATAGCCAACACTGCTATTATTGAATCTGGGAAAGCGGTAACAGCTACATTTACAATTACTTCTTACGATTATATTGATGCGAGAGCATACCCTGTGACAGTCCAGGTGAGTTATAAGGATAATAACGGCGCATTATTACAAACAATCACAAAGAATGGGATCATCGGTCTTGTTGCTCCGAATAAATTTTATAAGGCTATGAGAGACACTATTGAATTTTTACACAAGTTTACTTATAATTACGGACTTGCTATTATTCTTGTTACGTTGTTGCTTAAGCTTCTTACACACCCGTTAACAAAAAAACAATTTAAATCTACTGCAGGAATGACAAAACTCCAGCCTGAAATTAAAAAGATTCAAAAGAAGTATAAAGGTGACCCTCAAAAAGCAAACCAAGAAACAATGAAACTCTATAAAGAGCATAATGTGAGTATGTTTGGAGGGTGTCTACCGCTACTTGTGCAGTGGCCGCTGCTTCTTGTTTTATTTGGTTCGCTTACTAATTATGCACCGTTTAACCTTGAGCGTTTCCTCTGGCTTAGTAATTTAAATACTCCTGATACATATTACATTATGTCAGTACTTGTTCTTGTTTCTATGTTTGTTCAGAGCAAAACTTCACAAATGCCAGGACAGGTGCAAGACCAGAACATGAAAATGATGATGTATTTCTTGCCGGTTATTTTTGCAGTATGGTCGATTAAGTGGTCTCCATCACTGCTTCTCTACTGGATTACATTCTCATTTGTTCAGGCGGGAGAACAACTATATATTTTAAAGCATCTTGCACGAGCAACACAGGAAATTCCTAAAAAAGGCAAAGAAGAAAAATAATATGGAAGAACGAGAAATAAACAATTTTCTTGAAAGTTTTTTTAAGGCGGCAGAGGAAAATCCGTCCGTTGTTATAGAAAAAAAATATGGAAACTTCTATGTTAACATAGAAGGACTTTCTAATCCAGGACTCTTTATAGGGAAAGAAGGGATTGTTCTGCGTTCCCTTCAGTATATATTGAATATATATGCACACAAAGAGGATAGAAATTTTCCAATGGTTATGTTAGATATTAATGGGTACAAGTCGAGACAAATAGAAATGCTTAAGACTGTTGCCTTAAATGCAGCACTACGTGCAAAGAGATTAAAGGAGCCTGTTTCTCTTAAACCGATGTCTGCCTCTGCTAGAAAAACTATTCATATGGCTCTGCATAACTATCCTAATATTTGGACACATAGTGAGGGGAAAGAGCCAAGAAGGCATGTTGTAGTTGATTTAAAAAAGTGAATGATACAATTGTAGCAATTTCTACGCCAAAAGGTTTGGGCGGGATAGGAGTGGTGAGGCTTTCAGGTCCCACCACTTTTTTTATAGGGCAGAAAGTTTTTTCTACAACTATTAAAAGCCCCAGAACAGTTTATAATGGGTATATTTTTAATCCAATTACGAAAGAGCGTATCGATACAGGTATTGCCATTTACTTTAAATCCCCACATTCCTATACGGGAGAGGATGTTTTGGAAATTCAGATGCATGGCGGAGTAAAGAATCTTGAGTTAGTGGTTAAAATCCTCATTCGACTTGGTGCACGTCTTGCGGAAAGAGGAGAATTTACAAAGCGTGCTTTTCTTAATGACAAGCTAGATCTTATTGAAGCTGAAGCAGTAATTGAATTGATTGAAGCAAAAACAGAGAAGGCGTTAAAGGTTGCATCAGGCAGACTTTTTGGTGGAATAAGCGATAAGATATTCGAGATAAAAAAGAGGTTACTTTATACTATCTCAGCCATAGAGGGAGCAATAGATTTTCCATTTGATGTAGAGACACTAAGTACTGGCCAACTTGATAAGCAGATTACCGATGTTCTTAATCTCATCAAATCGCTTCTTTCAACATACAAAACAGGAAAAAGAATTGAAGAAGGGACAAAGGTTGTGATTGCAGGAAGGACAAATGTTGGGAAATCTACACTGCTTAATGCTCTTTTAAAATTCGATAGAGCCATTGTTAGTGAAATTCCGGGGACAACAAGGGATACGGTAGAAGAGATGATAGATTTTTTTGGTATTCCTGTTCGATTTATCGATACGGCAGGAGTAAGAGAAACCAAAGAGGTTATTGAAGTTTTAGGGAAAGAAAGAAGCGTAAAAGCAATTCAACGGGGAGATATTATACTTTTTATGTTTGATGCAAGTGAAATGCTTACGGCAGAAGACAAAAAATTTGCCAAACTTACAGACGGAAAGGATCGTATTATTGTATTAAATAAAACAGATCTTCCTGCGAGACTTACAATAAAAGAGCTAAAAAGTTTATTTAATAATGAAGATATTATTCAAATTTCTGCGCTTAAAAAGAAAGGCATTAAGGTTCTTGAACAGATAATCTATGATAAAATCCTTCCCAAAGAGATAGAGACTTCCCTTATCACAACAGAGAGAGAAAAGAACTGTTTAAAGGATGCAGTCAAGCATCTTAAAAAGGCAAAAGAGCTTGTAATCTCAGGCAGAAACGAACTTGTTTCGGAAGAACTAAAAGAAGCAATTATTTTGCTTGGAATACTCACTGGAGAAGAAGTTTCAATGGAAATTCTTGATACAATTTTTTCGCGTTTTTGTATAGGTAAATAGTTTTTTAGTATCTATGTTTGCTAAATCTAGTTTTTACGCTGGTTTTTACATAAGCTTTCTAATTGAAATAAATAGACGCTTTTTATTTAGCGTCTATTTGCTCTGTTTCTTTGGTCTTATTAAAAAGGTGTGATTAATTTCCTTGACTGCGCAATTTTTTTATATATAATAAATTTATATTCAAATTCAAAATGCTTCGGGAAGGTGGACCAAATGAGCCTTAAACATATTGGCAAAGATGTTAAATATCGCCCTGATGTCTTAGAGAGAGTAACCGGGGAGGCTATATTCATTGATGACATCAAGCTTCCCGGGATGCTTCATGCTCAAATATTACGTCCAAAATATGCTCACGCTAAGATTTTATCTATCGATACAGTAGAAGCTGAAAAAATGCTTGGCGTGTATAAAGTTATAACAGGTAAGGAATGGAAAAAACATTATGGTGATTGTATAAAAGATATGATGCCTATGGCTGTGGATAAAGTTCGTCATATTGGCGATGCAGTGGCAGCAGTTGTAGCTGATACTGAAAAACATGCACGAGAGGCACTTAAAAAAATAAAAGTTGAATATGAACCACTTCCAGTCTACACAAATGCAATGGAAGCAATCAAAGAGGATGCATGCCTTATACATGAAAATAGTGATGAATATTTTCATGTATCTCCTCTTTATGAACCAATACCAAAAACAAACATTGCTGTGCATTATAGGATAAAAAAAGGTGATGCTGTCAAAGGATTTAAAGAGGCAGACGTTGTAGTAGAAAGAGAGTTTAATTTTCCGCTTATGTCATCGGCAGCCATTGAAGTACATGGCGCAATAGCTCTCTTCAGAATGGATAATACAATTGAAATTTGGACATCCAATGTGGGATCTTTTGCCGTAAGAGAGGAAGTTGCAAATTTATTTGATCTTCCTATAAGTGATGTGAGGGTTCATGTGCCATACATAGGAGGGTGTTTTGGTTATAAATCCGATCCTTCGTTAGGTCCGCTTATTGCATATATCGCAAGCTTTGCTCCTGGGCATCCAATAAAATTGAAAGTCTCAAGACAGGAAGATTTTACAAGTACGTTTTTAGGACGAGGCATAAGAACAAAAATGAAAATTGGAGCAAAGAAAAATGGCACATTTACTGCCATGGAAGCAAAACTGTACTTATCTACGGGGGCATACGCAGATACAGGATCGAATGTATTAATCGTTGCAACACAATCTGCGAGCGGAGTTTACGAATTTCCTAATGCTGACGTAACTGGATACTCTGTTTATACAAATACCCCACCAGTTGGAGCGTTGCGAGCCTACGGACATCCTGAAATACAGTTTGCTCTTGAGCGTCTTGTGGATATTGTTGCTCGCAAATTACATATGTCTCCGATTGATATCAGAAAGAAAAATTTTCTTTCTGTAGGTAAATCAAACGTTGTAGGGGAAACGATGAAGAAGAGTGATGGGAACCTGTATAAATGTATTGATAATGTGGAAAGAGCGATATTTTACAAAGAAAAACCAAAAGAAGATGAAAATTATTACTATGGAAGAGGTATTGCTGGGCTGATTAAATCTCCAAAGGCTCCAACATTTGCAGCCAAAGGATGCCATATAAAATTTAATGTTGATGGAAGTGTTTCTGTTAATATGGCTGGTGCTGATGTCGGGCAAGGGCTCTTTATCCTTGTAAGGCAGATTGCTGCAGAAGCATTAAAACTGCCATTAGAAAAAGTTAGAGTTTACAACGAAATTGATACACAATTTTCGCCATGGGAGTGGCAAACAGTGGGGTCCATGTTTACATTCCAGGGAGGTAACGCCATAATAAAAGCTGCAAATAAAGCAATCGAGATGTTGAAGAAAAATGCGGCTTTAGTACTGCATAGGGATGTTGGTGTGCTTGAATATGACGGTAATTATGTTTATGACAGATCATATCCAGATGTAAAAGTTCCTGTCAGCAAGATTTGCCGTGGTTATATTACGAAAGACGGAACAACAATTGGTGATGTTGTTCAGGTGTCAAGCGATTTTAGATTGCCAGGTGCTCAAAATCCAGATCCAGAAACTGGAATGGGAAGGACAGGCGTGAGTTATACAATGGGGGTTCAAGGGTGTGAACTTCGGATCGAAAAGAAAACGGGTAAGGTTATTATTGATAACTTTGCTACCTCTATTGACATAGGGAGAGTAATAAACCCCTCTAATGCCAGAGGGCAGGTTGTAGGCGGTGTTGTTATGGGTATTGGCGAGACTCTTATGGAAGAAATAAAATTTGATAAAAACGGAAAATTAGTTAATGCCAACCTGTTGCAGTATAAACTGCCAACAATTTATGATATGCCCGGGAAACAGACGATAGAGTTTGTAGAAACTCATGATGAAATAGGGCCATTTGGAGCACGAGGAATAGGAGAACATCCAATGGTGGGAGTAGCTCCTGCCATATTGAATGCAATCTACGATGCAATTGGTTATGATTTCTACGAAATCCCGCTTACACCAGATAAGATTAAAGCTGTAATTGATGGAGACACGGAGGTGCGGTAATGAAAAATATCACACTTATGCTGAACGGAAAAAAAGAAACAATTTATTTTGAAGAAGGTGATACACTTCTTTATGTTCTAAGAGACAGAATGGGCCTTACGGGAACAAAGTTTGGTTGTGGCTACGGGGTTTGCGGTGCTTGTACGGTAGTTGTAAGCGGAGAAGCTGTTAGGAGCTGTAAGGTTTTATTTAAAACACTCGAAGGAGCAAATATTCTTACAATAGAGGGCTTGGCTAACGGGAAAAAACTACACCCCATCCAGCAGGCATTTGTGGATGCAAATGCAGTGCAGTGCGGGTTTTGTACACCAGGGATTGTTATGGAATTATACGCTTTATTTAGTAAAGAGCCTGATGTTTCTAACGACAGGCTAAAAGAGGTTCTTAGTAAACATCTTTGCAGGTGCACGGGTTACGAATCTATTTTTAATGCAGCAAAACTTGTACAAAAAAATGAAAGTTATGCGAAACAGGATAAAAAAGATTTTGAAAGAGCAGCAAAACTTGCAAGAGAATATATGAAGGAATAAAGAAAGGAGGAGAAATAATTTGATGGAAGGAGAAGTAAAAGAATTTGACCTTGTAGTGCGAAATGCACGTACAAGAGGACTTTCCGAAACACTTGTGGATATTGGCGTTAAAGACGGACTAATCACAAGCATAGGAGAGAAGTTAAGCGGAAAAGGTGAAAAGGAAATTGATGCAAGTGGAAAACTGGCAACAGAGTCGTTTATAAATACACACCTTCACCTGTGTAAAGTATATACCCTTGAAATGATGGATGAAGAAGCACTTAAAGATTATCACGAAGCAGGTATGGGTAAAGCAATGAACGCTATTGAGTTGGCTTCCAAGATTAAGGAAAAATATGCCGAGGAGTGGATTATCGAAAATGTGAGGCGTTCAATGAAACTTGCAGCATTGAACGGGGTAACCCATATTAGAGCATTTGCAGATGTTGATAACAAGGCTAAACTTGAAGGAATTAAAGCGTTACTAAAGGCAAAAGAAGAGTTTAAAGATGTAGTGGAATTGCAAATTGTTGCGTTCCCTCAGGATGGAGTTGTAAGAGAATTCGGTGCAAAAGAACTTATCGAAGAAGCAATAAAAATGGGAGCAGATGTTGTTGGCGGAATACCCTGGATAGAGTTTACCGAAGAGGACGAGCAAACTCACATTGATGCAATGTTTGAAATTGCCAACAAATATGATAAGGATATTTCTATGCTTGTAGATGATGCAGGAGACCCAGGCCTTAGAACACTGGAAATGCTTGCTGTAAAAACGATTCAAGAAAATCGTTTTGGTAGAAGCCTTGCACACCATGCAAGAGCGATGTCAATGTATCCAGGTCCTTATTTACAGAAAGTCATTGCTCTTTTAAAAAAGGCAGAGATGGGAGTTGTAAGTGACCCTCATACAGGTCCTTTACATGCTCGCATTAGAGAGCTTCTTGATGCTGGAGTGCTTGTAGTTCTTGGGCAGGACGACATATCAGATGCATATTATCCATATGGCAGAAACAATTTATTAGAAGTAGTATTTCTTTCTTCTCACATATTGTGGATGACCTCTCGCGAAGATATGGAGAAACTGTATGATATGGTTACTGTTGATGCGGCAAAGTCAATTGGGCTAAAGAACTTTATGTTAAAAGAAGGAGCACAGGCAAATTTTGTCGTGCTAAGGGAAAACAGTGTGAGAGAGGCAATACGTAATCACGATGAGCCTCTCTATGTGATAAGTCACGGCAAGCTTGTTAACCGTGAAAAGTATCTTATTTAAGTAGTTAAATAAAAAAGGAGGAAGAACGTGAAAAGAAAAAGTATTTTAATGGGTTTAGTGTTATTTATGGTGCTTGCGCTTGTAATTTCTGGTTGTGCGCCAGAAGCTGCACCTGAGGAAAAACCAGAAGAAACGAAATTAAAAGTAGCTTCTATTTTTGCAACGCCTATTGAAGAACCATGGGATGGTTGTATACACGAAGCACTTTTAAAGGCGAGAGATGAGCTTGATGTTGATTATGAATGGGCAGAAAATATAAGTTCATCTGATTTTGAAAGAGTGGTGAGAGAATATGCAGACAAAGGATTCGACCTTATTATGGGCGATGCTTTTGGTGCTGAAGATGCCGTAAGAAGAGTGGCTAAAGATTATCCGGAAATTGCTTTTGCATTTGGTTCTGGTGGAGGACTTGCTGAACCAAATTTCTCGGTATTTGATGATTGGATTCATGAGCCAGCATATCTTGCAGGTATGATCGCAGGTAAGATTACAACAACTAATATTCTTGGTGTTGTGGGCGGTGTTCCTGTTCCTGAAGTAAATAGAATTGTAAATGCGTTTATAGAAGGTGCAAAGGAAGTAAATCCGGATGTGAAAGTAAAGGTTTCATTTATTGGATGCTGGTTCGATCCACCAAAGGCAAAAGAAGCTGCAATGGCACAGATAGATGCTGGAGCAGATGTTCTTTATGCAGAAAGATATGGTGTTATTGATGCCTGTAAAGAAAGAGATGTTTATGCTATTGGTAATATGCAGGATCAAAATTTACTTGCTCCTGAAACAGTAATTACCGGACCTATCTGGAATATGTTCCCAACAGTTAAATACCTGGTAGAGTCTATTAAACTCGGAGCTTATCAAGCCCAGGATCTTAAGGATTGGTCAATGATGGGCAAAGGTGGCGCTTATCTTGCTCCTTTCTATGGTTTTGAAGATACGCTCCCTGCAGATATTATTGAAATGGTTAAAAATAAAGAACAAGAAATTCTAGATGGAACATTTAGAGTTTCAGTAGATGAATCAACTCCAAAAGGAGACTAATTAGTAATTAACAGAGAACCAATTGAGCACAGGAAATTTCCTGTGCTCAATTGGTATTAGCGTGAGGTGAGCATGGAAAAAGTTGTGGAGATGAGAAATATCAGAAAAACCTTTTTGCATACAGTTGCAAATAATGATATTGATTTTGATATTTATAAAGGTGAAGTAGTAACTCTTCTTGGAGAAAACGGCGCTGGCAAAACAACTCTAATGAAAATTTTGTACGGGATGTATTCTATGGATAGCGGCAAAATCTATGTAAAAGGTAAAAAGGTTGATATAGAGTCTCCCAAAGATGCGATATCCCTTGGGATAGGTATGGTGCACCAGCATTTTACTTTAGTAAAATCATTCACTGTAACAGAGAATGTTATACTGGGATTGCCTCCTTCAAAAGGCATAGAAATTGATCTTGAGTCAGCAAAAAAAGACCTTATATCGTTATCAAAAAAGTATGGACTAGAGGTTAATCCAGATGCAAAAATCTGGCAGTTATCCGTAGGAGAAAAGCAGCGAGCAGAAATTATAAAAGCACTTTATCGGAACATTGATGTGCTCATACTTGACGAACCTACCGCAGTTTTGACTCCACAAGAAGCAGAAAATTTGTTTGATACGTTGAGATTATTAACAAAAGAAGGGAAAAGCGTTGTTTTTATTTCACATAAATTAGGTGAAGTTATGGAGATAAGCGATAGAATCGTTATTTTGAGAAACGGCATACTCACAGGGGAGAAAAACAAAAAAGATACAACTAAGAAAGAACTTGCGAGATTGATGGTTGGAAGGGAAGTACTAGAAATTATTGAGAAAAAAGAAATCTCAGAAAGAGGAGAGCCACTTCTCATAGCGCAGAATTTGCATGCTCTTAATGATAAAGGAATAGAGGCATTAAAGGGAATATCGTTTGAGGTGAGAAGTGGAGAAATTCTTGGAGTAGCAGGGGTATCTGGTAATGGACAGCGCGAATTAGAAGGTGTTCTTTGCGGGGTAAGAGAAAATACAGACGGTAGAATTATTTTTAAAGGCAAAGAAATAACAGGTAAAAAACCAAAAGAGATTATTAACCTCGGGATAGGAAGAATTCCAGAAGACAGGATGGAAGAAGGTCTCATATTAGATCTTCCCGTATTCGAAAATCTTATGGTTGAATCTTATGACAAAAAGCCATTATCAAGTGGATTTTTGGTAAACTATTCTCCAGTTAAAGAATTCGCAGAAAGAATAATAAAAGAATATGATGTCAAAACTCCCAGTATTTATACGACAACCAGGACGCTTTCTGGTGGCAATTTGCAAAAAGTGATACTTGGAAGAGTTCTTTCAAGGAATCCCGAGTTTATAATAGCATCTCAGCCAATACGGGGATTAGATGTAGGGGCTGCAGAATATATACATACTAAACTACTTAGCGCGAGGGCAAATGGCGTTGGGATTCTTCTTATATCAGAAGATCTTGATGAAATACTAATGCTAAGCGATAGAGTTCTTGTGGTGTACGAAGGAGAAATCATGGGTATATTGGACAGGAAAGATCTTACTATAGAGGAACTTGGGCTAATGATGACAGGCACAAGAATGGGAGGTCTCCATGAATCTAATTAGCTTTAAGTTGGAAAAAAGAACACCTCCTCCATGGTGGTTTAGAATATTAATGCCAATTCTGGCGGTAATTATATCTCTTGCAATTTCTTCTATTTTTTTGTTGATCCTCCGGAAAAATCCGTTTACAGCTTTTTATTATCTTTTCTATGGCGGGCTTGGGACGAAGTTTGCATTTTTGGAAATGCTTGTTAAGGCAACTCCGCTTATTTTGACTGGGATCGCCGTATCGATTGCGTTTCTTGCAAAATACTGGAACATTGGCGCAGAGGGGCAGCTTTATGCAGGAGCACTGCTTGCTACATGGGTTGGTATACAAAATTTTAATCTTCCTCCAGTTTTTTATGTTTTACTTGTAATTGTTGCAGGATTTGTAGGCGGTGGAGTGTGGTCTTTTATTCCTGCTTATCTCAAAGCTAAGTTTAAAGTAGATGATGTTGTTACCACGCTTCTTATGAACTATATTATGATATATTTTGTTAGCGCAATTCTAGAAGGACCCTGGAGACATCCAGTGTCACAATACCCAGAGTCAGTTAATATTGCAGAAAATGCACAGCTTATGCAATTAATTCCCCGCTCGCGAGTACATATTGGCTTTTTAATTGCTGTTGCTGTAGTTTTTGTGGCATATTTTATTGTTAAAAAAACGAAACTTGGATTTGAGATCAGGGCAACGGGATCAAACCCTAAAGCTGCCAATTTTCTTGGTATTAACACATTAAAAACTATTATTATTGCTTCAGTTCTAAGTGGTGGAATAGCAGGGCTTGCGGGCGTTAGCGAAGTTGCTGGAGTGCACTATCATCTTATTCACAATCTTTCTCCTGGCTACGGATACAGTGGTATAGTTATTGCCATGCTTGGAGGACTTAATCCTTTTGGTGTGCTATTTGCGGCTATATATTTTTCTGTTATTATTACGGGAGCTCAAATGATGAGTAGAAGCGTAGGTATACCACCATACATTGCAGATGTAATTCAAGGGATAACCCTAATTGTTATGCTTGCGATGTTGCTTTTATTTGAATATAAAATAAGTATCAGGAGGGGAAAATGAACAATTTCTTTACATCATCGTTTCTGGTAGGATTTTTTGCATCTACGATAAGAATGGCAACCCCTTTAATACTTGCAACGCTAGGAGAAGCTTTTTCTGAGCGTTCCGGGATCCTTAATCTTGGAATTGAAGGTATCATGATATTCGGTGCATTAGCAGGTTTTGTTACTACTTATTTTACCCACAGTTTATGGCTTGGTGTATTCGCTGCAACACTTTCTGGGCTTTTATTTGGATTGCTTATGGCGTTCCTTACCGTAACATTAGGGTTGAACCAGCATGTTTCTGGGTTAGGTATTACAATTTTTGCAAGCGGTCTTGCTTATTATGTGTACAGGGCAATAATTGGTTCTCCAACAATTCCTCCAACTATCACAGCATTTGATACTTTGAAAATCCCTGGGTTATGGAAAATACCATTTTTAGGTCCTATCTTATTTAACCAGTATGCTTTAACGTATATTGCCGTTATACTTGTTATTGTGTCCGGATATATTTTCTTTAAAACTTCATTTGGTTTGTCTTTGCGATCCGTGGGCGAGAATCCAGAAGCTGCAGATGCAGTTGGAGTAGATGTATATAAAATGCGTTATATTGCTCTTATGGTAGGAGGGTCGTTGATGGGTATGAGTGGTGCATTCTTTACTCTTGCACAATTTAATATGTTTATATTTGATATTGTTGCGGGAAGAGGATGGGTTGCTATAGCATTAGTTATCTTTGCTAACTGGATCCCTTCAAGAATATTTTGGGGAGCACTTCTATTTGGTGGCGTCGATGCGCTGGGATTGAGATTACAGGGAACTGCCATAAATATTCCTTTCCAGTACTTCTTAATGATGCCATATATCCTTACAATTGTAGTGCTTATCTTTACAGCAAGGAACGCATCATATCCTTCTGCACTTCTCAAACCGTACAGAAGAGAATAATATATAGTAGTCAGATTAAAGATAGATTAGGGCTGAATGTAAAGCATTCAGCTCTTTTTGTTTCCTACAAAATTATTATCAATTTGCAATATTCCTTTTTTATATTATAACTTATACGGATATCCGTATAGGGGAGAAAAAAATGAAAGATGGAATACCACTTTATATTAAGTTGCGAAACGAGCTTGTGAGAAGAATAGAAGAAGGAAAATACAATTTAGACACTCTTCTTCCTTCCGAACGAAATCTAAGAAATGAATTTAAAGTTGGTAGAGAAACGGCAAGAAGAGCAGTGATAGAACTTGAACGGCTTGGATATATACATAAAAAGCAAGGAGTGGGAGCATTTGTTGTACGGAAATATCCCATGGATCCAATAGAGCCTATGGCGAGCTTTACTGTAGAGCTTGAAGCAAGAGGAGTAAGACCAGGAGACAAACTTATCAACAAAAAGATTCTAAACCACCCGCCAAAGGTAGCGATAGAAACACTGAAAGCAGAAAAGGTTCTATACACAAGAAGAATACGTTTTACTGATGAACAATCTTTTGCAATCGAAGATTCTTATTTTCCAGTTGATTTGTTTGATTGTTTAAACAAATATAATTTTAAAGGTTCTTATTACCAGATTATTGTGCATAAATGTAAGATTCCGGTGACACGGATTAATCAAGGAATTTCTTCGAGAATCTCCACAAAAGAAGAGATGAAGCTTCTTTTGCTAAAAAAAGAAACACCAATGCTCAGTATTAACCGTACATGGTTTAACTACAATAAACCAATTTATTACCTTATTTTTAGTGCAAGGGCTGATTTATATTCATTTAAAAGTGAGGTGAGGATTTGAATGTAAAGAGTTTTTTATCAAAAGGTAAAGACATTCCTTATGAATTTATTGAAGAAGTGAAGCGTATTGTAGGTGAAAAATATGTCTCAGAAAAAGAAAGAGACCTTATCTCATACAGCGTGGATTATTGGCTTTACGGTGTTTATAAAACTCAGTTTGGTGAAATTCCTGTCATTCCATCCGCTGTGGTTTCCCCGAAAAATACAGAAGAGGTTCAAAAAGTTGTAAGACTTGCAAATAAATATCACGTGCAGATTACTCCATTTGGTGGAGGTTCAGGTGTACTTGGTGCGGCAATTCCGTTTAATGGAAGTATTATATTAAACACGCAGCGGATGAATAAATTTATTTCTCTTGACGAAGTTTCACAGGTTGCTGTATTTGAATCTG
Organism: Caldisericota bacterium; assembly: GCA_034717215.1. Lineage (NCBI taxonomy): Bacteria > Pseudomonadati > Caldisericota > Caldisericota bacterium. The sequence goes on along the minus strand of JAYELD010000093.1, from coordinate 13,848 downwards.
GAATCATCGGTACAAATTTAGAGAAAGAATTGAATTATAAGGGTTATTCATTGGGGAACATTCCACAATCCATTCCTTGTTCTACTGTTGGAGGTTGGGTCTCAACGCGTGCTGCTGGGCAGTTTTCTACAAAATACGGAAAGATTGAAGATATGTTGCTGGGACTTACAGCAGTATTGCCTGACGGGGAGATTCTTCGCATAAAGCCAGTATCAAGAAAATCTACAGGACCTTCTCTAAAACATATTTTTCTTGGTTCTGAAGGTACAATAGGGATTATTACGGAGGTATATCTTTCTGTGCATAAAACACCAGAGAAAGTTGTTAAAAACAGTTTTGCATTTGATTCTGTTGAAACAGCACTTGATATGGTAAGAGAAGTTGTTCAGACAGATGCAAAGCCTGCTGTGGTAAGGATTTTTGATAAGGACGAAACTGAACGTTACTTTGGCGTTGTGTCTAAGCGCGACACATATCGACAAGCTTTTGGTATTGCAAGCAAAATTCTAAAAGGAAAAGTTTCTCCAAAAGTTTTAAGCATATTAAATGAATCAAAGAATAAAATAAGTTTTGAGGGAATGGAAAAACTTGCGGGCAAAGTCGCAGTAATTTTTATTTCCGAAGGGGATGAGGATTTTGTATTCCTGGAAGATAGAGTAATTAAAAAAAAGGCAGAAGAGTATAATGGTATTTCTATCGGCGCAAAACCAGTTGACATATGGCTTAGTAAACGGTTTGATGTGCATCTGGGCCCCACAATATTACGAAACGGAGGGATTGTGGATACAATTGAAGTAGTGTCTTTATTTACGGATGCTCCCGCACTCTATAATGATATCATTGTGTCTATGTCAAACGTAAAAGGAGCAGTGTCCGTTTCTGGACATTATTCGCACTTTTATCCTGAATCAGCTTGTTTGTATATTACATTTGCAGGGTTTCCAAAAGACCAGTTAAAATATTATGAGGATACGTGGACAGCCGCGATGGAAACGACTCTACGCCATAATGGCTCTATAAGCCATCATCACGGAATAGGCTTTTTGCGGAAGCCATTTATGCAAAAGGAGCTTGGAATTGCAGGCGAAAAATTAATGAAAGATGTGATAAATGCAGTAGATAAAAATCATATTTTTAATCCTGGAAAACTTGTGGAGGGAAAAGATGAAGAAGCAGTTAAATAGATTAATAGAGTGTTCAATGTGTCCAAATATGTGCAAATTTAGTTGCCCTGTTTACCTTGCAACAGGTAATGAAGCATTTACTCCACAGAAAAAGGCGCGCCTTATACTTTACAGCAAGAAAGATTTACTTGAGGACAAAGATGGATTTTTTGATACTATATTCCAGTGTGCTCTTTGTGGAAGTTGTGTTGTAAATTGCCAATATGTCGACTTTGACATAAGAGATTTCATTGCAAATGAGCGTAACATTGCATTTGAAAAAGGTTTCGTGCCTTCTCTTGTAGGGGAGGTGCTTGAGAATTTTAACAGGTTTGGCAATCCAAGCGGTGAAAGGGAAACGATCGATAAGGGGGAAGGAGAGATAGGGTTTTTTGTCTCCTGTAATACTTTTAAGGATAAGAATATTCTTTCTGCAACTGAGAAAATTCTAAATCAAGCGCACGTAGATGTAAAGGAGTTTGGTGGTGGCGATATTTGTTGCGGTGCGCCACTCTTTTTTGCGGGAGATATGGATGGATTTAAGGAAAAAGCAGAGCAAATGGAAAAACTCATTAAAGAAAAAGGAGTTAAACGGATCATAACAAACTGTCCGACATGTATTAAAATAATGAAAAAACATTATGCAGAAGTTGGAGTAGATATAGGTGTTGACATTGTGCATGTTTTAACGTTTACCAAAGAGCTTATTGATGACGGCAAGCTATCGCTTAAAAAAGTTGAAAATAAATCCATTACATATCATGATCCATGTATTCTTGCAAAAGACCTTGATATATTAGAAACGCCGAGAGCAATTTTAAAAAATATCGGATACTCTTTACTTGAACCAGCTTATACTGAAAAGGATGCACATTGTTGTGGTGGAAAAACAAAAGTCGGCGATGGAAATACGCGTGATGCAATAAGCAGTATGAGAGAAAATGAGCTTAAAGCAACAAAAGCACCAGAGTATGTTTCTGCTTGTCCTACCTGTAAAGATGTATTAAAGTCTCTTCAAATGAAGGATATCGTAGAAATTATAGGAGATGCACTTGAATAATAAACTTTCTAAAGAAATCAACTACAGAATTTTCAAAGAGAATAAAGAAAAAGTAGAAGTAAGAATTATTGATAATGCTGTTTATCTAAATGGCAATGTTTCTTCATACGATAAATCACTTAAAGCTGGGTTTATTGCTGCTTCTTTTAATCAATTTAGAGGAGTTGTTTCGAATTTACATTACCCACTGGAAAAGAAAATTATATTTTCTGAAAAAGTTTCAGACAAACTTAATGGAATAGAGTTTGATGTAGTAATTGTTGGAGCAGGAGTGATAGGTGCAGCAATTGCACGAGAATTATCCAAATTTAATTTGAGTATAGCCGTACTGGAGAGGCACAGCGATATTGGTGTTGACCAAACCGCACATAACAATGGTATGATTCATCCTGCATTTTTAACAAAGCGCGGCACGTTAAGGTGGGAGATGAATTATAAGGGCAATGCAATGTTCGATAAAGTTGCAGTCGAACTTGACATTCCGTTTAAGAGGATAGGCACACTTATCGTTGGCGAGAATTTAAAGGAAGAGTTAATGCTTTTTGCACTTCATAGTTTAGTCAAGTGGCATAGGGACCCTCCGTCAAAGATTTTAAATAGGGAAGAATTAGATAAAGTAGAGCCCGGACTTGCACAGCATATAAAAAAGGGCCTGCTTGTATGGAATACAGGTATTATATCCCCATTTGAATTGACTATTGCTTATATGGAAAATGCTATAAGTAATGGGGTAAAATTATTCCTTGAAACTTCTGTTATCGGGGTATGTACTGAGAATAGCTTTGTTAAAGCAGTGGAAACGACGCAGGGTACCATCAAAACGCATTGCTTAATTAATGCTGCTGGTTTATACGCTGATAAGATTGCTGAATTTGCAGGAGATAGGTTTTTTACAATCCATCCCAGAATGGGAGCAACGATTATTTTTGATAAAACTTACCAACCCATGAAGACGGTACTGGGTAGCTTTAGCATGAGAAAAAATAGAAACCCGCGCTCAAAAGGTGGTGGTTTTATTCCTACAATTGACGGTAATCTCCAACTTGGTCCTACTGCCTGCGAAGTAGAAGATAGGGAGGATACTGCAACAACTTTGGGAGACATAAACGGACTTTTTGAAAAATTTGTGCCTATTCTTTCGCGTCTTAAACCAGAATATCCTAAGGCAAGCAAGGATAAAATTATTACATATTTTGCAGGAGCGAGGGCTGCGACGTTTAAGGAAGATTTTATTATCGAGCCATCACAAAAAATAAAAGGTTTGATTCATGTAGCTGGTATACAATCTCCGGGTCTCGCCTCTGCGCCTGCTATAGCCGAGAGGGTGTATGAAATTGTGAGGGATGAATTGAATCCTGATGTAAAAAATGAGTTTAATCCTGTAAGGAAAAGATTTAAACCATTTTCCGAAACGGACGAAAGCGAGATTATCAAACGCGTAAAAGAGGATTCTTTGCATGGCCATATTATTTGCAGGTGCGAGCATGTAAGTGAAAAAGAAATTGTTAATGTATTGCATAATAGTATTCCGGTAGAAAGTGTTGATGCGATAAAAAGAAGGACGCGGGCAGGTATGGGAAGATGTCAGGGTGGCTTTTGTTTGCCAAGGGTGATGGATATAATAGAGCAAGAAAAAAAATTAAAGAAGGAACGTATTACAAAAAACGGAGAAAAATCATTTATTCTGGATGGAAAAACAAAAAAGGGGGAGAAATGAAATATTTTATTGTGGTTGACGGAGGGACTCAAAATATCAAGGCATTTGTATTTGATGAAAAGGGAAATGAAATATCTAAAGGAATGCACTCCGTAACGCCATATTTTTCTGTACAGCCTGATTTTGCCGAGCAAGACGCCGAACAATATTTATCAATCGTAAAAAAAGTGACAAAAAAAGCAGTAAAAGATTCTGGTGTGTTAGAAGATGATTTTGTTGCTATTTCTATCACAACTCATAGAAGCACTATTATCCCTGTGGATAGAAATGGTAAAGTAATTCGTCCTGCGATTACCTGGCTTGATGAAAGAAAGACGGATGGTTTGTCCCTTCCGGGTGGAATAGGAAGATTATTTATAAAGATAGGAGGTATGGAGGAGACACTTAAAAAATACCAAAGACGATCAAAGTTCAACTGGCTTCGCAAGCACGAGCCAGAAAATTATAGAAAAACTTATAAGTTTCTTACCGTTTCATCGCACATATTCTATGCTCTTACAGGGGAATTTAAAGATTGTTCTTCAATGATTGTAGGACTTTTTCCAATTGATTTAAAGCAGCTTGCCTGGCACAAAAATCCGCTTGTTTATAAAGTATTTGGAGTAGAAAGGAAAAAACTTCCAGATCTTGTCTCTCCTACAGATATTGCAGGACACGTATCAAAAACAGGGGCAAAAGATTTTGGAGTGAAGGAAGGGCTTCCTATCATTATTGGTGCGGGGGACAAGCAATCAGAGCTGCTTGGGGCAGGTGGTATAGGTTGTGATATTGCAGAGGTAAGTTATGGCACAGCAGCAGTGATTGAGATGTTTAGTAAAAAATATGTGACACATCCCAGGATGGATTTTTTTACATGGGGTAGTGCTGTGCCTGACAAATGGGCTCTTGAAGGATTTGTAGGGAGAGGGTACTGGATGGTATCCTGGTTTAGAAAAGAATTTGCAAAACATGAAGAAGAACAGACAGAAAAAATGGGCATTTCGCCTGAGAATTTACTTGATAAAGAAATGAGTGAAATTCCTCCTGGTTCAGATGGATTAATTCTGCAACCCTATTGGTCACCATTTGCATTCGATCCGCACTCAAAAGGTGCAATTATAGGATTTTCTGGCAACCATACGAGAGTACATGTCTACAGGGCTATCATCGAAGGGATTGCTTATGAGGTAAAACGGCTTATGGAAATTATGCAAAAATATTCAGGTACAAAAGTTGAAGAATTGCGTGTTGGAGGAGGAGGATCCGAAAGTGATGAGATTATGCAAATTACTGCTGATGTGTTTAATCTTCCCACAATGAGAATACATACACCACACCTTTCTGCTCTTGGTGCTGCAATAGATGCATCTATTGCTCTGGGTATATATGAAAGTTTTGAAACAGCGGTAGCAAATATGGTTAGACCTGAAGAGAAATTCATTCCTATTCCAAAGAATGTAGAAATATACAATAGATTGTTTAATGAAGTGTATAAAAATGTTTATCCATCATTAAAGGGATTGTATCACAAAATATACGATATTACAAAGTGGTATGAAAAGAAAGGAGGATGATATGGGTTTATCAGAATTTTTTCAGTTTTATGTACCAACTAAAATTATCTTTGGTGAGGGAGTAGCTTCTGATTTTAGTGTAGAATTGGAAGATATGAGCGTAAAAAAGCCACTTATTGTGACGGATGAAGTAATTGAGAAATTAGGGCTTGTGGAGTATGTTGTAAATGGGTTGAAGGAAAACGGTGTTGAAGTTGGAGGTATTTTTAATGAAGTTCCACAGGATTCTTCAGTGGGTGTTGTAAATAAAATTGCAGACCTATATGAGAAAAATAGCTGCGATGGATTTATTGCGATTGAGGAGGAAGTGCATTGAAAGCTGATGTAACAGTAATTGGAGGAGGCCCCGGAGGACTTGTTTCTGCTCTTTTTGCAAAAAGAAACGGTGCAAAAAGAGTGTTGATACTTGAGAGAGAAGATGAGTTGGGGGGAATATTAAAACAATGTATCCATAATGGTTTTGGTCTTGAACTATTTAAAAAAGACCTTACAGGGCCGGAGTATGCAGAGCGGCTAATAGATGATATAAATAAAGAGGGTGTTGATTATATGCTTGACACTATGGCAATCCACCTTTCAAAAGATCGCACAATCACGGCTGTAAATTCTAAGCACGGAGTGTTTAACATCGACTCAAAAAGTATTGTTCTTGCAATGGGATGCCGCGAGCGTGCCAGAGGCAATCTTGTTATACCTGGCACCCGTCCTGCAGGCATATATACTGCTGGTGTGGCGCAGCGATTTATTAATATTGATGGATATTTGCCAGGAAAGGAAGTAGTTATTCTTGGTTCGGGAGATATTGGACTTATTATGGCAAGGCGACTTACACTGGAAGGTGCAAAAGTAAAAGGCGTATATGAAATTATGAATCACCCGGGTGGCCTTAAAAGAAATATCGTACAATGCCTGAATGATTTTGATATTCCGCTTTACCTTTCCCATACCGTGATGGAGATAAAAGGAAAGGATAGGGTTACCGGTGTTATTGTTGCAAAGGTAGATGGCAAGATGCAACCGATAAAGGGAACAGAAGAATTTGTTAAATGCGATACACTGCTTTTATCAGTGGGGCTTATCCCTGAAAATGAGCTTTCAAAAGAAGCCAATATTGAAATTTCCTCTAACACAAAAGGGCCTGTTATGACAGAAACAATGGAAACATCAGTTCTTGGCATTTTTTCTTCCGGCAATGTATCTGTTGTGTTTGACCTTGTCGATTATGTTGCTGAAACAGGGGTAATTGCAGGCAAAAATGCTGCAGAGTTTGCAAAAGAAAAATGGGAAAACAAAAAATTTATTAATATACTTCCCGGCAAAAATGTAGGGATACTTTTTCCTCAGATGTATTCGTATAGGGATGATCTTGTTATATTTTTTCGTTCAAAAAAATGGATAGAAAAAACCGTTGATATTGAAATACAACCGTTGAATATGAAGATGAGGAGATTTTATGCCCGTCCAAATGAGATGATAAGAATTAAGATATTAAAAGATAAACTTTTATCAGTAAAAGACGACATTACCGTTTCCATAAAAGAGGTGAAGGAATGATAAAGCACTTTACTTGCGTTATATGCCCTATGGGTTGTGAGATTGATGCCGAAGAAGAAAAAGGCAAAATAATTTCACTGAAAGGGAATAAGTGTGCGCGAGGAAAAGAATTTGTTGTTCAGGAACTGGAGGAACCTCTGCGTGTACTTACAACGACTGTGAGAATAGAAGGTGCAGAATTTAACATGCTTCCTGTGCGTACCGACAAGCCTATTCCCAAAAGACTCATCCCCGTAATAATGGAAGATATTGCAAAAATTGAAATTAATGCCCCTGTCAAAATGTACAAAGTTATTGTGAAAAATATTGCCGGAACTAAAGTAAACATTATTGCAACGCGTAGTATGTAGTCGTTTGGTTATTAGATTTATCGAGTATTGTATAATAGATTTGAGAGTATGAGGTAGTTGACGATGGATAAAAATAGTTGCTCTGGCCATTTATCGTAAGTACATATGTAGGTCCTGAAACAACTGTGTAAGCCGCACCAAGAGGAGTAGCAAGATCTTGGAATTTTACATAGATATGTCCGTTCACATTGTAACCATTTTTTGTGGTAGAATAACAGACAGCAGGATAATCTCCTGACTTATCGCTTATGTTGGAAAATACAATTGGAGTTGTTGGATAATAAGAAGCTGAAGAAACACTCTGTGTGGAGAATAAATTCAGCCCAAAAATTACTATTATTAGAATTGAGAGAGTCATTTTAACAACTTGCAAAGGCCTAACTTCTTTTGTAATATTCTTCATTATAGTATGATCTCCTTGTATAATTTTTTATTTTTGCCTTTTAAGACAATTAATAAAAACTCTTTTCTTCTTGCCTCTGATTCTTTTTTAATATTTTATACCTTTTTCCTCTTTGCACAATTTTCGCTCAGTTGTTACCGGCTTCTGTACAAGATAATCCTCAATTTGCCTTTTATTCATCAGCTTATGACTCTCATACTGCACTGCCTCCTTTAAATAAAGTTTCCTTAAAATAATGTCTGTTTGTTAAAGTCGGGATTGCTACTTCACTCGTTTCCCAAGCTCCTCACAATATACGATGATCACCTTTTCTTCATTTTTTATTATCGCCTTTTAAAAAATTCTCCTTCTATATATTAGACACCTAACTTGCAAAAAAGTTCCGTTTTTTTAAGAGAACTTTCGGACTTTTTTCTGTTATTCTCATAAATGCCTCTTTAAACCGCTATTTTTTGAATAACTTTTACATTTATCTTTTTATTCAATATTTTTACATTCACTTGTGCCACCTCCCTCAAATAAAGTTTTCCTTTTCCGCATTTCTTTCTGCTACATTATCTATCAAAAACTTCTTCTCTCATATATTTAGATCCATAAGTCGGAAAATTTTCCATGATTTTCATAAGAATTTTAAATATTTTTTGTATTATTTTTAGTTAGATATTTCGTTAGCCTTTTAAGTGGCATTCTTTGTTTTGCTGTAACCAAAGAAATACTTTTGAGTTTATTGTAAGATAAGAACAAGATTTGATAAACTGTATTCCTTTGAAATGACCGAGATTACTCTGTTGTTTCGCCATTTGTGACAGTACTTATGTTATTTTTTGATATTCATTTATTTTTTTACAAATGAAATAAGTGATAGATAATTTTTTTTGAAAATAAGCTGCTATTTAATAATATTCTAACTGTATTCTTTTGCTTTTTCTTTGTTTTCTAATACTCTTCTTACACCTCGTGCAATTGCTTCCATTTCGTGCTCGCCGGGATATACAAACAGAGGGGCAATAAAGGTTACATATTCTTTTATACCGTTTATAAGTTGCTCTGAATTGGCAAGTCCACCCGTAAGCACAATTGCATCTACTTCCCCCCTCATTACTGTGGCGTGTTTCCCTATTTCTTTTGCAATCTGGTAGACCATGGCATCAAATACCAGTTTTGCATATTTGTTGCCATCTGCAATCATCTTTTCTACTTTTATTAATGAATTTGTCTCAAGGTGAGAAACAAGCCCGCCTTTACCTGCAAGGGATTTTTTGATTTCTTCTTTTGTATATTTTCCTGAGAAGCACATATCAACAACTGCAATATTTGGCAGATCTCCCGCGCGCTCTGGTGAAAATGGCCCATCACCGTTTAAAGCATCGTTTACATCAATTATTCTTCCCTTTTTGTGTGAAGCAACGGATATGCCGCCACCTAAGTGTGCTACAATAAAATTTCCTTCGCCGTATGTGATACCTAATTTCTTTGCTGCTTCTCTTGCTGCTGCTTTCTGATTTAATGGATGATCTTTTGCTCTTCTTTCAATGCCTTTAAGTCCGGTAACTTTCGCAACAAGCTGCATTTCATCCACAATAACTGGGTCAACAATGAATGCGGGGATTCCTACTTCGTTTGCAAGTGTATAAGCGAGTGGTGCTCCAAGGTTTGATGCATGCTCCCCGTATTGCAAGCCCATAAGGTCTTCAATCATTTTTTCATTAACCCTGTATGTCCCTGATTCAAGGGGGTGCGTATTGCCTCCTCTTGCACCAATTGCATCAAAATCATTTAAGTTGAATCTAGCTTTTTTGAGTGCATTTAAAACAATTTGTTTTCTGAATTCAAACTGGTCTGGTATATGGGGGAATTTCGCAATTTCTTCTTTTTGGTGATCGAGTTTTTCTTTATAAACTTCTTTTTTATCCTCGAATATACTTATTTTTGTGGATGTAGAACCTGGATTTATGACGAGAATTTTCATTTGTTCTCTCCAGCCATTGCTGAAGCAACGATTAGCGAATAGAATTTTATTTCTGTGGTATCTCCCCTGGACGGCAGAATACATGGTGCTGTTGTTCCAAGCAGAACGGCAGCTGTTTTTGCATTAAGGAGCTTTGTAGCGCATTTGTAGAAAACATTTCCTGTTTCTATATTTGGGAATATGAGGATGTCTGCGTCTCCTGCTACTTTCGAATCTACCTTTTTTATTTCAGCTGCTACTTTCGATACGGCAAGATCCATTGACAATGGCCCGTCGATGGTACAGTTTTTAATCTGTCCACGTCTGTTCATCTGTGCGATAATTGCAGCATCTATTGTGGATTCCATCTTTGGATTTACTGTTTCTACTGCGGATAGTATAGCAACTTTCGGGTTTTTTATCCCGATTTTTATTGCAACATCCACGCAGTATTTAACCTGCTGAATCTTCATTTCTAAAGTTGGCTTGATAATGACTCCTGGATCAGACACAATAAGAAGTTTGTGATAAGTAGGCACTTCAATAAAAGCCGCATTGGAGAGTAATTTTCCTTCTGGCAAAAGCCCGTATTCCTTATTTAGTATTCCCTTGAGGTATTTTGAAGAGCTTACAATTCCCTTCATTAAAATATCTGCTCTTCCTTCTCTCACAGCTTTAACAGCAAGTTTTATTGCTTTGTCATCGTCTTCTACATTAACAATTTCCATAAGAGATGTATCAATATTGTTTTTTTGCGCTATCTCTTCTACTTTGGTTTTTCTTACAAAATTTATTACATTAAACATCCCTTCTTTTATCCCCTTTTCAGCTGCCTGTAAACTGTGAAAATCTTCGCCAAACGCTATTGCTACTCTTTTTTTAGGCCTTCCTTCTACTATTTTTACTATGTCATCTATTTTTTTTATTTCCATTTTTGCGCCTTCCTTTCTTAATGAATTGTAATAAGAAATGCTATTTTTTCCAAGTATTATTGGTATATTATTGTAAAAAATTATGTTTTAAAAAATTTTATATAGGTGTTGACTTTATTATATCTTTTGATAATCTTGATGTGGAATTTAACTAATAAATAGACATATAAAAAAAGGAGATGAAAATATGGGCAGCATTTTAATCAAAACTGAAATTCCCGGTCCAAAGAGTAGAATTATTGAAGAAAAAAGGGCAAAATATGTTGCTTCCACGATGGGTTCTCTGGCGTCATTTTATGCAAAAAAAGGTCATGGTGCCGTTATAGAAGATGTAGATGGTAATAAGTTTATTGATTTCACTGGCGGTTGGGGATGTCTTACTGTCGGTCATACGCCCGAAAAAGTTGTAAATGCCATTAAAGACCAGGTGGAAAAATATCTTCACACTGATTTCACAGCGGTGCCGTACGAACCGTTTGCGGATCTTGCAAAGATGATTGCAGAGAGAGCTCCGGGAGATTTTGAAAAACAAGTAGGGTTCTTTAATAGTGGCGCAGAAGCTGTTGAAAATGCAGTGAAGATTGCTAAAGGTGTTACAAAGAGAAAAGGAATTGTTGTGTTTGATTATGCTTTCCATGGCAGAACTCTTTTGACAATGACAATGACTCATAGAGCAATGCCATACAAGTATATTTACGGTCCTTTTGCGTCAGAAGTTTACAGATTACCTTTCCCGAATTCTCATGTGAATAAACTAAAGGTTAGTGATTTTGAACAAATTCTGAAAGACCATGTATGTCCAGAAAATATTGCAGCAGTTGTCATTGAGCCAATTCAGGGAGAAGGCGGATTTAATATTCCACCTGAAGGATTCTTAGAAGAAATACGGCGAGTAACTGAAAAGTATGGCATTATGTTTGTTGCAGATGAAGTGCAGAGCGGGTATGGGAGAACAGGAAAGCTTTTTGCCATACAAAATTGGAATGTTATTCCAGATCTCATTTCTTTAGGTAAATCTATTGCAGCAGGACTTCCTCTGTCAGCAGTTGTTGGAAATAAAAAATATTTTGATAGTTTACCGAATAGTTCTATTGGAAGCACATTTGGTGGAAATCCACTAGCTTGTAGGGCAGGGATTGAGGTGATAAATATTATCGAAGAAGAGCATTTGCTGGAGAGGGCAGTATACCTTGGAGGCATCATTAAAAAACGGCTTAATGAAATAAAGAAAAAATATCCAGCAATAGGAGAAACAAGAGGCATTAGCGCACTTAGGGCAATAGAGTTTATTAAAGATAGAGATACGTGGGAGCCAGATAGCGATACTGCAAAAGCTGTAATCCAGGAAGCAATGAAGAATGGATTAATTCTTGCAGGAGCGGGGATTCATGGTAACGTTATTCGTTTTCTTATCCCACTTGTGATTACTGACGAACAGCTAAACGAAGGATTGGATGTACTTGATAGAGCAATTGGAACAGTAACAAAGTAGAAAATATAAATAAAGTATAGCACAGAGCCCGGTTTTATGACGGGCTCTGTTTTTTTAAAAATTTTATAGAGATTTTTCTTGACAAACGAATTTTTCTTATTAAAATGTTCATCAAATGGAAAAAATAAAGGTAAGCAGTTCTAAGAATTTTTTTAGTTGGATGTGGTGGTGCCTCGAAGACATAAAATCTTCCGGGGTTTATTTGGATACTGCTTAGCCCGCACGTAACATAACTATAATTTGTTTAAAAGGCCTCGGAAACGAGGCCTTTTTTATTTTCTGTTTTAAAAATTTAGATAAGGAGGAAAGAAATGAAGAAAGTATTATTGAATGAAAATGAACTGCCAAAAAGGTGGTACAATGCATTACCTGACCTTCCTGAGCCTCTACCACCGCCCATCGACCCTGAGACGAAACAGCCAGTAAGGCCAGAACAACTTGAGCGGGTTTTTTCAAAGGAGTGTGTGAAACAGGAAATGTCTGATAAGCACTTTATTGACATTCCGAAAGAGTTATTGGAAGCTTATGCAATGTGGCGTCCAACTCCTCTTGTACGTGCTGAAAATTTTGAAAAGGCAATTGGTACAAAGGCAAAGATATTTTACAAAAATGAGTCTGTTTCGCCTCCAGGGTCCCATAAACCAAATACTGCACTTGCACAGGCATACTACAACAAGAGAGAAGGTATAAAAAAACTTGTTACTGAAACAGGTGCGGGACAGTGGGGGTCGGCGCTTTCATTTGCCGGAGCTCAGCTTGGAGTTGAAGTTAAAGTTTATATGGTAAAGGTAAGCTATGAACAGAAACCATACAGGAAGTCTCTAATGGAAACCTGGGGTGGAAAGTGTTACTCATCCCCAACGGATATGACGCAGATTGGGAGAAAAATGCGAGAAGAGTTCCCTGGAACTTCTGGCAGCTTGGGGATTGCAATATCTGAAGCAGTTGAGGATGCAGCAACTCATAGTGATGTAAAATACGCAATGGGAAGTGTAGCAAACCATGTTTTACTTCACCAGACTATTATAGGGCTTGAAACGGAGAAGCAACTTAACAAGGCAGATGTAAAACCTACGATTTTGATTGGGTGTGTTGGCGGTGGAAGTAACTTTGGTGGATTTATGTTGCCATTTCTTCCAAGGAAACTTAATGGAGAAAATATTCGTTTTATTGCAGTTGAACCAAAAGCTTGTCCTACATTTACTAAAGGAAAGTACAGGTATGATTACGGTGATACTGGTAAGGTTACCCCTCTTTTTAAAATGTTTACGCTTGGTAGTTCATTTGTTCCTCCTACTATTCATGCCGGGGGGTTGAGGTATCATGGAGATTCGCCTATCTTGAGTCTCTTAAAAAAATTAAACTTGCTTGAAGCGCAGGCTTACTATCAAAGGGAAGTTTTTGGAGTAGGCGTTCTCTTTGCAAGAACAGAAGGGATCCTCCCTGCGCCTGAGACAAATCATGCAATAAAAGCAGTGGCTGAAGAAGCAAAAAAGGCAACAAAAAATGATGTAATTGTATTTAATTTCTCCGGGCACGGACACTTTGATCTTGCAGCATACGATGCATATTTTAATGGAGAGCTGCATGATTACGAATATCCTGAAGAGGAGATAGAAAGAGCAATAAAAAATCTTCCGGAGATTTAAAATTAGCGGGCGTGTGGAATAACGCCG
>JAYELD010000092.1 GCA_034717215.1 Caldisericota bacterium | reverse complement strand
CGGAAACGTTCCTTCTTCAACGACAACCATTTGACCCTTCCGAACTGTCAGGGAATTCCCCCCATCTTTATCGGAAACCTCCACCGAACCATCGAAAACTACCACAACCGTCTCCCCCTCACGGACGCTTGTGAGAAAAGTGGTCCCTCTAACCGAACTGACACATTGAGGAGTTAGGACCTCAAAAGAGCGGCCTTCTTCCGCCACCTCCTTTACCCTGTGCATCAAGTCTCCCTTAAACTGTTCGAGAGTGGTTTTTCCGCCGCTGCTGGATTCTATCTTGAACTCCGACTCCGGGCCGGCTATCACCTCACCCACCCCGGGGATATTGACCTTCTTCCGGGTATGTTTGTCGGTCGAAATCTTCTCATCGGGCGGGACTTCCTCGGGGAAATCGTAGCTTTCATCATCAACCTTGTGCAGAACGCCTTCGATTTCCCACTTAGCTTCGAGGCCTTTAAAATTCCAGCTTGTATTCTTACGAAGGCGCAAAGTCTCGCCGCCATCAGCGACTTCGACATTGATCTTATCCGGAACACCCTCACTCCACATCCACACAGGACCCATTGCGCTCCCGCCGTTCGTTGACGATGGAATTAGGTCAAAACCGAAATTGTTGTACTTGATCTCATCAGGTGGCATTGGAGGTCCTTTTGGCGGGTAGTAAATATAGGTCCCTCCTGGCCTGAAAGGCCTAAAATCGATATACAATGTCCGACGCCCCAGGTGAGCGTCCGGACCAGATATCTTCCCGACAACGATTCGGTTTTCCAACTTGAAAGTGCATCTCCCCAGCCCCTTAAAGACAGGTTGAGAGTAACGCACTATGGCTGAACCGGCGATATCATGGCAATATCCCCGCAGAAGGAGGTCCACATCCCTCAATTTTACGTCGTAGAATTCCATCCTGAACCCGGTCCGAAATTCCCCAAATTTGGGTATGGTCCTTAGACCCTCTCCGGACAACCGGCCATACCAGGTTCCCGTGAAGGGATCGCCACCGGTTTTATCATCTCCAGCATTTTCTGCAACCGCCGAAGATGCGGGAAGAACTAACAAAACTATCATAACCCAACAAAATATACTGATTCTCATTTTTTTGCCTCCTTTGAGCTGAAACTATTTGTCAAAACCTGTTCTAAAAGTACCTGCCCTTCTCTATTCCTCATTTTTTGTCATTGTTATCACCTCTCTTTTTATCTCAATTTTACCTATCGTATTCGGTGTTTGTGAAGTCCGCCGAAGGTGGATTTGTGGCAAGCGTAAGCTTGCCACAAACACTGTGTTAGGCGTAGTGTCCACAAAAATTCTTTCTTGATTATTACTGTTCTACCAACTCTACTCGCCGATTCTTTGCACGACCTTCTTCGTTTTTGTTAGAAGCCACGGGAGCCAAAAAACCAACACCATGAGCCTCAAGTCGCTTTACATTTACATTGTATTTGGAAATAAGTTTAGTTACCACAGCATCAGCACGAGCTTGTGAAAGTTTCATGTTGTAAGTTAAACTACCTACATTATCCGTATGACCGACAACATACAATTTAAGTTCGGGATTCTGCTGAAGGAGTTTGGCAATCTCTTTAAGGGCTGGTTCAGACTCAGGCTTTACCTCTGCCTTGTCCGTATCAAAGTAGATACCGTAAACGGCTACGTGACCGGTCCTGG
>JAYELD010000091.1 GCA_034717215.1 Caldisericota bacterium | reverse complement strand
AGAACTCAAGAAAATAAAGAGAGTGGTAGCTAAGCAAGATGCTTCAGCCCCTCATCAAGTTTTGCTGGTAATGGACGCTACCACAGGACAAAATGGACTGGCTCAGGCTAAACATTTCACCGAAGCTGTGGAAGTCACCAGTATTTTCCTGGCCAAGCTGGATGGTACAGCCCGAGGCGGCGTAATATTTGCCATCTGCGACCAGTTAAACATACCGATTTCCTATATTGGTACTGGCGAAAAATTACAAGACATGGCTCCCTTTGATGCTGAAGTCTTTGTTAATGCTATTTTCTCTTAAACCGAAAGGAAAAGATAAATGCTCGCTATCAGCATAGACCCTGTTGCTTTCACAATTGGCTCCCTAACAGTACGGTGGTATGGGATTATAGTGGGTGTAGCAGTTATATTGATGATAGTCATCACCGCCAGGGAAGCAAAAAGACTAGGCATCACGCGTGATCTCTACAACCTTTTCCTTTGGTGTATTATTGGCGGCTATATCGGAGCCCGGCTAGCATATGTAATCTATGATTGGGAGCATTTCATAGCAAACCCCGGAGAGATTATCGGTGTTGCTGGCCTTGCCCAAAATGGGATGATTATCGGCGTCATTGTGGCAGCGTTGATCTATATGAGGGTAACGAGAATGCGCTTTTCCACCCTGCTTAGTATAGGCGACGCCGTTGCTGTCGCGATGCCTTTAGCTCTAGCCATAGCCAGGATTGCCTGCACCATAAACGGCTGCTGCACTGGCACCTTTGCTCCTAATCTGCCTTGGGCAGTCGTTTATACTCACCCGAACAGTGTTGCTCCCTTGAATGTTCCAATGCATCCTACTCAGATTTATCATTTATTATGGGGTCTGATAGTTTTTTCTGTAGTGTGGCGGCTTCGGGGAAAATTTAAACCCGAAGGCTGTCTTGCGTTCTTTTGTTTTTGCCTTTTTGCCGCCGGTGATTTTGGCATTAGAGTTCTCCGTACTGACGAACCAGTGCTCTGGGGTCTTCGTCAAGCCCAAGTTCTTGACTTAGCAATATTGGTGGTATTTTTGCCCTGGCTTATTATCAGAATGCGCCGATTCAAGAAACAGGCTTTGGTGACCGAGCTTGCTAACGAGGCTGAGCTGGAGCAAAGTCACGAAGATTAAGGCTCAGCACCTCCTCTCCATTCCAGCGACTTTTCTCCAGGTTATAGACAATATCTATGTAAGATGGAATTTCTTCCCTCGTTCTCCGCGACTCAAAATCTACAGCTTGCCAGGTTACGTTTCCTTGTTTGAGTTTTAGTCTCAGCCATTCGCCCTGGTTGCCGAAGTTACGACACTCGATCACCTCGACCTGCCGGGTGAGAAAGGTCGGCTGTGGGTTGCCCCGACCAAAAGGGCTCAACTTTTGGATAAGGTTAAAGGTGTCCCCAGCAAGAATAGACAAGGGAACATCGGCATCAATCACTATTTCCGGGCAAAGGTCAAGATGACCTAATTGGTCCGTAGCTAGTGCAGTAATCCGTTCCTCTAGCTGAGCTAAATTTTGGCGCGTTACGGTGAAGCCAGCGGCTAAAGGATGACCACCAAAGGTAGTAAGCAGGTCATGGCATTCTGCTAAAGCAGCTGCGACATCGAATTCAGGTATGCTACGACAGCTACTCTGACACAGCTCGCGGCCTA
>JAYELD010000090.1 GCA_034717215.1 Caldisericota bacterium | reverse complement strand
TTAATAGATAACTTAGCAGGGTCGGGGTCCGTACTGGATGGGGTTGCTGCGCTTACAGTAACGGTAGAAGTATCAGTTTTGACAGGTGTGGTCGTCCCTGTTTTTTTTGCAGATACAGTAATAGTGTCAGTTCCTGCGCTTGATGCAGGTGTATAAACTGTTGTTGTACCTGAGGTAGTGCTTAATGTCCCGCCTGCGCCGCTTATTGACCAGGTAAAAGTACAGGAAGAAGTCATAGTAGTTGCGGCAGTACTTAAAGCGCTGGCAGTAAAGGTCTTTGTAGTACTGCTTCCCGCTGTAGCTGAATAAGTAGAAGGAGATATACTCACCGAAGATAATACAGTAGAGCTTGAACCGCTAATGGTGACCGCGGTAGTTGAAGCATACGTATTTCCCGCAGAATCTTTAACTGCAGCTGTGGGAGTTACGGTAGTAGTTCCTGCTACTAAGGTCGGTGAAGTTCCCAGGGTAACATAGCAAACTTTTAATCCAGAGTCCCAACTTACTGTAGGGGTTGTACCATAGGATTTAGAGCTGCTTAAAGGCAAAACTGTCTTAACAGTACTGGCAGTTACTGTAGTGGTAAGCATTTCATCATTAAAGGTAAAAGTAATCTTGTCATCTTTATTGACTGTTCCGCCACTGCCAACATCAGTATAGACTGCCGAAATTAATGTTGGAGCTGCTGTGTCAAGATAGAAGGAGTCATATACTTTTGTAGATTCTACATCATCATCATTTTTAAATTTAACATAGACTGTTTTTGTGCCATCTCCTGAGGTGCAGCCCTCACCGGTTGTGACACCAAATGAGCTATAGGTGGTTGCATAAGCTACCCAGTCACTCCAAGTAGTTCCATTTCCGCTAAAGGCCATATAGGTTGCCCCCGTAGAAGACAAAGTCAATGTCGGAGTAGTGTCATTAGTTGTAGCAGCACCAGCGGCTACGGAAATAGTACCATTAGTGGGAGCATCTGCAGCTTCCTCTTCCGTTTCATCATCAACTGTGGCCGGAGTTGTACATCCTGCAACTGCGATTAAAATACCCATTAGAATAACAGCTAAAATTAGTAAATTTCGTTTAAACTTCATAATTTCTTGTTCCTCCTTATTATTAATTCATAAATTAATTGAATCTAAAATATTTTAGTTTTCATGTTTCTCGAAAAAGATAATGCTAAAAACATCACCTCCTGTTTAAAGTTTCCTTTATTTTAATAATAACCCGGGACAGATGTTTCCGTCCCTTACCTTTTATCACGGCACCTCTGTGATGTTATAAAATATTAAAAGAGTGTTAAATAATTAGTAATGTGCAAATTTGTTGTTAAGTGCAAAATCTATACAAGGGCGTATGCAATACGCCCCTACAATTTTAATAGTTCGTAAAAATGATTTATTTTTTATTATAATACAAATGCTTTTAAATTGCCAATTTTATTATATCTTATTTATCGTATGCGTATTCTAACGAATAGCGGATAGCGTATATATGTTTTGTCATTGCGAGGAGTGTAACGACGAAGCAATCTCAACTCGCAACCTGAAACCTGCAACTTGTAACTAACGACTAATTCATCTTGTATCTTATATTTTAACCAATTAACCAGGTAACCAACTAACGGTTACATGACAAATAAAAGTCTACCACCTTTTTATCACTTGCTTTGTTTATTTCAAAGGAAATTTTCTTTA